>NZ_JBEZLR010000007.1:93970-168622 GCF_040652275.1 Streptomyces sp. NPDC048275 | reverse complement strand
GTCAAGGCAGCCGCCCGGACCCACAAGGGCGAGCCCAGCCCCGCCATGGCCGAGATGGCCCGCAAGATCACCGGAGCCCTCGACGCCGCCTGATGAGGGTCGAGATGTGTTCTTTCCAGCGTGGTGAAGGAACCCGTAGAACCCGTAGAACCCGTAGACATTCGGTGTACGGGTTCCTCGCCGCCCTGGGTCACCAGGTGAGGGCGTCGTCCATGTTCTGCTGCCAGTACGTGACCGTCAGCTTGTCGTCGATGTAGACGCCTTTCGCGGGGAGCGACGGGGTGGCGCTCTTGGCGCTGTCGCTGCCGTTGCCGAAGAAGACCTCCAGGGTCTTGGCCGTGTAGCCGTTCGAGCCGCTGCCGTCGGCGGCCGCAAGGAGTACGCCCGCGTAGCCGGACTCGCCCGGGAACAGCGTGACCACCGCCTGCGGCTTGGACTCCTCGAAGACCGGCGGGACCGACTGGGCGTCGGTGAAGCGGAGCATCGGGTAGCCGGTGAGGTCGCAGCTCTTCGAGCCGGTGTTGGTGACGGTGATGAGGAGGTGGTTCAACGGGCGGGCGACCACGGTGGCGGTGGTCTTGGTGTTCGAGCCGGTGCACGGGACGTTCAGGGTGGAGTCGGTGCCGGAGTCGGTGCCGGTGCCCTTCGAGCCTGTGGAACCCGTTGCGCCCGTTGCGCCGGTCGAACCCGTGGATCCCGTAGATCCCGTAGAACCCTTGGAGGAGCTCACGGAGTCGGCCTGGCCGCCGCCCGTGGTCGCCCTCTCGCTCGTCCTGCCCGCGGAGGTGGTGGAAGCGGTGGGAGTGGGCGTGGACGAGGCCGCAAAGGACGCGCCCTCGTCCTGGACTCCCTCTCCGTTGTTGCAGGCCGTCAGCGACAGCGTGGCGAGCGTGATCGCGGTGGCGGCGAGCAGGCGGGTGCGGGTGGTGCGTGCGGACATGAGGGGTCCCCCTGGTTTCGTCACGGGTGGTTCGTGCGGGCCGCTCGACCGGGTGCCGGGAGCGGCGTGCTTGGATGACCGCAGCTTGTGGGGTGATCCGTCCCAGCCGCCACGGTTGCCGGGATCTTTGGAACGCTGGAATACCCGCAACAGCTCTGACCTGGGGGAATGCTGTCCCCCTGGAACGCCGGTCCGGGACGTGGAGAGTGGGGGAACGATGGCGGGGGACGGCTTTTCGGAGCTTCTCGGGCAGTTGAAGGAGCGGTCCGGGCTCAGTTACGGGGTGCTCGGGAAGCGGCTCCACATGAGCGCGTCGACGTTGCACCGGTACGTCAACGGGGACGCCGTACCGACGGACTACGCGCCCGTGGAGCGCTTGGCGCGGGTGTGCAGGGCGACGCCCGAGGAACTGGTGGAACTGCATCGGCAGTGGGTCCTCGCGGATGCCCGACGGGGGCAGAAGGCGGGCGGAGCTCCCGCCGAGGAGGAGCCGCAGGAACAGATGGCGGCGCAGCCCGTGACCGGGGCGACCGGGTCCGAAGCGGCGGACGGAGCCGTTCCCGAGGTCGAGCGGGGGTCCCTGGCGGAGGCTCCCGTGGTGCGACGGCGGCGTACCGTCGTCCTCGCCGGCGCCGCTGTGGTCGCCGCCGCGGTGGCGGCGGCGCTCGTGGTGAATCTCGCGCCCGGCGAGGGCGAGGGCGACCAGGGCGGGAAGCAATCGGTGGGGGCCGCCGCCGAGTCCGTCGACGACCGTCCCGGCACCTCCGAGCCGACCGAAGTGAAGGACACGCCGACCTCACCGTCCGCCTCGCGCAGCGGCAGTCCTACGGCTTCCGCCTCCGCGTCCCGGAGCAGTGGGGCCGGGGCTGCGGCCCGGGGCAGCGGTTCCGAGGACGGGGCCTCCGCGCCCAACGTCGCCGTCAATCCGTACAAGTGGGAAGGGCCGTGCAGCCAGCACTACCTGGTCGACGAAAACCCCGAGCGGGTGCCCCCGCCGCCGAGTGAGTCCGACGCACGCGGGTGGGTCACCGCGCTCGGTGGGGTCGCCGGTGGGCAGCAGATGCTCGCGCTGACCGTGCAGGGCACCGGGAAGGCCACCGTCGTCCTGGAGGAACTGCATGTGCGGGTGGTGGACAAGAGTGCGCCGCTCGCCTGGAACGACTTCGCGATGGGCGTCGGGTGCGGTGGCGGTGTGGAGACGGCGTCGTTCGGTGTGAACCTCGATGCCGGGCGGCCCGCGACCTCCCCCAAGGCCGGGCAGCGCGACTTCCCGTACAAGGTGAGTGAGTCCGATCCCGAGGTCTTCTACATCTTCGCGGACGCCCGGGCGCACAACGTGAGTTGGTACCTGGAGCTGGACTGGTCCAGCGGCGACAAGCAGGGCACCGTACGCGTCGACGACAACGGCCTGCCCTTCCGGACGAGCGGGAACGTGGGGCTGCCCGCGTACAACTATCCGCTCGGTGACTCCGAGTGGGCGCGGGACGAGTGGACTCCCAACATTCCCGGCTGAGTTCGCGCCTCTCCCGGCCCGGGTCCTCGACAAACCCGTCCGAGCGGAGCCATCGTCATCGTCTCGGGAACCCCGCTGCGTGCAGGGGCAGTTGCGACCGACGCTCGGATCGCCGCCTACCGCCCGAAGACCGTCTGCCGGACGCCGGCCGTGTGCCGCGATGCGTGCCCCACCGTGTGTGACGTCCGGCTGGGCCGTTGCGCTGGATAAGTGCCGCCTGTCGATCAAGACAATGGCAGTACGAGCAAAGCGCCGGACCGCTCTGCTCGTCGTGCCTTCCGCGGCGCTCACCGGCAGACGTCCCACTGAAGGAAGCGACCCAACACGTGCACATAAGACAGTTCGCAGAAAGAGCAGCACTCTCCGCTGCCCTGGGCCTCTCGCTCCTCGGCGTCGGAACGACCACGGCCGCCGCGGACACCAGTACCTCACTGCCGATCAGCTCGTATCGGGACATCGCTGTCGACGCGACTCATCAACAGGTCTTCCTCAGCGACCCGTTCGGTAGCAGCGTTCTGGTGACGGACTACACGGGCCAGGTCGTGAAGCAGATCAGCGGTGAGGCCGGCGCCTGGGGAATCGCGCTCTCCAGCGATTCCAGGACGCTGTACGTGGCACTCCGCGACGCCGGCGCGATCGCCGCGATCGACACCGCCACTCTGCAGGAGACCGCCCGGTACGACACCGGCACCGGCGCAGGCGCCTACGCCGGCCCGACCTCCCTCGCGCTGGCCGGCGGAAAGATCTGGTTCGGCTACAGCACGGACATCTGGCACGGCGCCCTCGGCTCCCTGGACCTGAGCGGCCCGCAGCCGGTCGTCACACGGGGCCAGGGCCTCGACACGTTCCGCGGCGCGCCCCGCCTGGCCGCCACGCCGCAGGAGCCGGACACCCTCGTCGCCGCCGAGTCCGACGGCAACAACGCCACCCTGGCGGTGTACGACGTGAGCACCGGCCAGGCCGACGCACAGGCGAGGCGCGTCGATCCAGGGCCGGACGGGTGCGCGAGCCTGCAGGACCTCGCCCTGACGCCGGACGCCGCGCGGATTGTCGTCGCCTGCTCCTCGCCCTATTACCACCAGGCGTTCCGCACCGCCGACCTGGCGGACGACGGCCGCTACACCACCGACTCGTACCCCAACGCGGTGGCCATCGCCCCCGACGGCACGATCGCGGCAGGCATCAACGGCGCCTCCTCGCCCGACGTCCACCTGTTCACGCAGGGCAACTCCACGGCCTACAAGACCTGGGACTTCCCGGCGCCGTCCCCCTACGCCACCAACACCCTCCAGTCCGCCGGTCTGGCCTGGGCCCCGGACGGCGGCCGGATTTTCGCGGTCACCAAGGACAGCAGCGCTTCGTCCCTGACGCTGCAGGTGCTCAACCACCCGCAGGTCCCCACCACCGTCACCGTGCAGGCACCCGCCTCGTCACCCCGGAATCAGGACCTCACCCTCACCGGAAAGCTCGAAGCGCCCGTGGGGTTCGGCACCGGAAGCACCGTCGACATCTGGCGGATCGACGACCCCTTGGCGGGTGAGGGCACGCTGATCGGGTCCGCAGACGTCGCCGCGGACGGAACGTTCAGCTACACCGACCAGCCGAGGGCCAAGGGCGATGTCCTGTACACCGTCCAGTACTACGGCGACGCGCGGCACGCCTATGCCTATGGCACGGTCACGGTCAATATCACCTCTGACTGAGTCCCTTCCACGTCGCGCCACAGGCCGGGCTCGGACCCCGCAGGCTGGATCCGACGCAAGGGGCCGTGGCAACACGCGGTGAGTTGTTCAAGCCGCGAGCAGTTTGGACAGGCGCTCGGCCGGGGCTTCCCAGCCGAGCGTCTTGCGTGGGCGGATGTCGAGTTCGGCGGCGTGGTGGCCCCCCGGTCGGCGTCGTGATGGCCGCGTCAGGAGTCGCTGCACCGGTCTCGTTCCAGACTCACCTCGTCGGTGACGTTCTCCAGGAGCACGACGAGGGCCTGGCCCACGCCGATGCAGATGGCCGCGACGCCCCAGCGCTGTCGCCGCTCACGCAGCACCTTTGCCGGGGTGGCAAGGAGTCGGCCGCCCGAGGCGCCCGGCGGGTGCCCGAACAGGCGTCGCTCATGATGTGCCGCTGCCCACCATCGTCGCCGCTTCCCGCGACGGCTCGTCCCCCGACTCCTCGAGGACCGCCGAGGACAGCGGGATCGGCGTGAACATGGGGGATTCCTCGTCCGGCGTCAGCGCGGTCGGGCCGTACACCCAGTCGGTGAAGGAGTAGTCGTGGGTGTCCCGCTCCCGCATGATCGCGTTGCGCCGGCGCCGGGGCTCTGCGTCGAGGTGCCACAGCTCGCCCCAGGCGCGGGCCGTGGTCTGCACCCGACGGCAGTGCTCCACCCGGACCGCCTCGTACGCCGCCAGCGCGGCGTCCCAGTCCGGTCGGGTGCCCGCCACAGCGGCCTCGGTCAGCCGGGCGTAGTTCCGGGCGAGCACCCATCCGTCCTCGATCGCCATGATCGCGCCCTGCGCCATGTACTGCAGCGGCGGATGCGCGGCGTCGCCGAGCAGCGCGATACGGCCGTGCACCCACGTCTCGATCGGGTCGCGGTCGAGCATCTGCCACCAGCGGTCCCGCCACATCAGCGGAATGCCCTTGCGCACGGTGTCGCAGGTGGCCTCGAAGGCCGCGTCCAGTTCGTCGGGCGTACCCCAGTCCTCTCGCCCGGCGAGGGCCTTGGGCGACTCGAACACGGCGACCTGGTTGAACATCTCGCCGCCGCGCAGCGCGTACTGGACGAAGTGGCAGCGCGGGCCGACGTAGACGGTGACGTCGTTCTCCGCGATGCCGTTGTCCCGGACCTGCTCGATGGGGACGGCCGCGCGGTAGGCGACGTAGTCGGAGCTGACCACGTCGTCGCCCACCAGCTGCCGGCGGGCCACGGAGTGCAGGCCGTCTGCGGCGACGACCAGCGGCGCCTCCTGGGTGGTGCCGTCCTCCAGGCGGATCAGGGCGCCGCCGTCCGTGTGCTCGTAGCCGACGACGGTCTGGTCGGTCAGCAGCTCGACACCGGCGCGTTCGCAGGCACGCAGGAAGATGCCGTGCAGGTCGCTGCGGTGGATGACCATGTACGGGAAGCCGTAGCGGCGTTCGAGGTCGCGCAGGTCCAGCCGGGTCAGTTCCCGGGAGTCAAGCGCGTCCCGCATCACCATTTTTTCGGGGACGACGCCAAGAGTCCTGGCCTCCTCGAGGAGACCGTACTCGGCGAGGATGCGGGTGCAGTTGGGTGCGATCTGCAGACCGGCGCCCACCTCCCCGAACTCCTTGGCCCGTTCGAGGACACGTACACGCAGTCCCTGACGGGCCAGGGCGAAGGCGGAACCGAGGCCGCCGATACCGCCGCCGACCACGAGAACGTCGGGCCGCCCGGCGGGGCTGGGTTGAGGATTCATGATCTGTTCCTTCGGTCGCGGGGCAGGCCCGGGTCAGAGCCAGGCGCCCAGCGTGGGGGCGCGCGTGCCGTCCGGGGTGAGCGGGCCTGCGTTCCGTCCGGTCAGGTAGGCCGCGATATCGGGCAACTCGCCCGTGACCAGGGCGACTTCGCCGTCGCCCGGCAGGTCCCACGCGGCTCCGGTGGCCGGGGCCCGCAGAGTCAGAGCCGGGCCGGGGGCCGCGGCGCGCTTGGTGACGACGTCGTCGCACAGGGCGGTGAGGAAGTCGGGCGGCAGGTCGGCGAAGGACACGCCGTTCGCCAGGTCGACGGCGTGCACGCACACTTCGCGGGAGCGCAGCCAGGGCACCTCGGTGGCCGGCACGGTCCGGCCCTGTGCGGTGACGACCTGCGCGCGCCACTGCTCCTCGCCGAGCGCGGCCATCCCCTTCTCCAGGGCGTCCGCCGAGCCGCGCAGCCACGCGGTCAGCTCGGCGGCCGGCAGGGCACGGCCCCGTTCGATGCCGGTGGCGCGTTCCTCGGGCGAGGCGTACATCGGTGTGGGTTCGCCGGTGGCGGCCCAGTGCACCAGGTTGGACAGCGCCTCGGCGTTGGCGGCGACGTGGGCCGCCACGTGGGCCCGGCTCCAGCCGGGCAGGGCGCTCGGCGCGGCGAAGGCGGCGGCGTCGAGGCCGGCGGCGGCCTTGAGCGTCAGCTCGGTGCCGAGCAGGGCCCAGCGGCGGGTGTCGTCGAACGTACGGGACATCAGGCGGACTTCTCCTTGACGACCCGGTTCTCCAGGCGGCCGATGCCCTCGACCTCGGTGACGACCGTCTCGCCGCCGACCAGGTAGCGGGCCGGCTTGCGGGCGTGGCCGACGCCGCCGGGGGTGCCGGTGGCGATGATGTCGCCGGGGTGGAGACGGGTGATCGTGGAGACGTACTCGACCAGGTCGACCGGGTCGAAGAGCAGGTCGCCGGTGGTGTCGGACTGCATGACCTCGCCGTCGACCGTGAGCCGCACGTCGAGGGCGGGGCGGACGCCGCCCGGCAGCTCGTCGGGGGTGACCAGGTACGGACCGACCGGGGTGGTGGAGTCCCACGTCTTGCCCTGCAACCACTCGCGGGTGCGGAACTGCCAGTCGCGGCAGGTGATGTCGTTCAGGACGGTGAACCCGGCGATCGCCCGCTCGGCCTCCTCGCCCCGGGCGCGGCGCACGTGCTTGCCGACGACCACCGCGAGCTCGACCTCCCAGTCGAACGCGTCGGTCTCCTCCGGCCGGACGATGTCGTCACCGGCACCGATGAGCGCGTCGGCGAACTTGGCGAACAGGGTGGGGTGTTCGGGCAGGTCCCGGCCCATCTCCTGGATGTGGTTGCGGTAGTTGAGTCCGACACAGACCACCTTCGACGGCCGCGGAACCACGGGCGCGAACTCGGCGCCGTCCACGGGGTACGTCGTCGCGCCGTCGGCGGTGGCCGCTGCGGCGCGCTCGGCCCAGTCGTCCCGGTCCAGCAGGGTGCCCAGGTCGGGGACGCCGAGGTCGACCAGGACGTCGCCGTCGAGCCGGACGGCCCGGGTGGTGCCGGCGGTGCGGAGGGTGGCGAGCTTCATCGGGTGGTTCCTTCCACGTGCGTACGGCCCAGCCGGAGGGCCTCGAAGATCGGGGAGTCGCTGAACCGGAACAGGTCCAGCGCGCCGGAGTCGGAGTCGGTGGAGCCGGCCTCGGAGCGGACCGAGAGCGGCTGCCAGGAGGGGACGACGAACAGGTCGCCGCGCGTGAGCGACCACGACTTCTCCCCGACGGTGACGGCGCCGGAGCCGTCGAAGACCTGATAGACGGACGAGCCCGTCTCGCGCACCGGCGCGGTCTCGGCGCCGCGCGCGATCCGGTGCATCTCGGCCCGGATGGTCGGCAGCACGTCGGCGCCGGTCACCGGGTCGGTGAACCGGACGGCGGCGTGACCGGGCTCCACGGTGCCGCCGAAGCCCTCGGCCTCCAGGGCGAGCTGGTCGTTCAGGGCGCGGTCGGTGTGCTCCCAGCGGTACGCCAGCAGGGGGGATCCGGGGGCAAGCTCCCCGGCCGAGACCGGGCGCAGACCGGGGTGACCCCACAGCCGCTCGGAACGCGAACGCTCGGGGGTGATCCGCTCGGCGTCGCTGATCTCGTCGCGGCCGAACTCGAAGAACTGCGCCTCGGTGGCGTACTGAAAGGGGATGTCCAGGCCGTCGATCCAGGCCATCGGCTCGGCGGTGGCGTTGTGGTGGGCGTGCATGTGCCAGCCCGCCTGCGGCAGGAAGTCACCGCGCCGCATGGCCACCGGGTCACGCCCCACGACCGTCCACACGCCCTCGCCCTCGACGACGAAGCGAAAGGCGTGCTGGGTGTGGCGGTGTTCGGGGGCGCCCTCGCCCGGCATGAGGTACTGGATGGCCGCCCACAGCGTCGGCGTTGCGAACGGCCTCCCGCCGAGGGAGGGGTTGGCCAGCGCGATGGCCCGGCGCTCACCGCCACGGCCGACGGGGACCAGGTCGCCGGCCTCGGCTGCCAGCTCCCGCAGCCGCTCCCAACGCCACAGGTGCGGCACGGCGCGCGAGCGCGGATGGGCCGGCATCAGGTCGCCGATCTCGGTCCACAGCGGAACGAGCAACTCCTGCTCGAAGCCCCGGTACAGCTCTTCGAGCGCCGGGGTGACCTCGGGTTGCCCTTCTGCGGAGACGGCCTGGAGCCGGACCGGGGAACCCGTAGCGATGTCTTGGGCGAGAGAAGACTGAGTCACAGGCCTCAGCGTGCATCGTCCCTTCCAGAAGAACATGTAAATTCTCGAGAGCAGAATCCGGAGGCCACGCCATGGACAAACCGCTCAAGACGCCGCCGCCCTACCCCATCGCCAGCGTGGACCACGCGCTGCGGGCGGCGACCATCCTGCAGATGGAGGGCGGCGCGACCGTGTCGCAGATCGCCGAGCGGCTGGGCGTCGCCAGGTCGACCGCCCACCGGGTCCTGGCCATGCTCGTCTACCGGGACTTCGCCGTGCAGGGCGAGGACCGCGTCTACCGCGCGGGGCTGGTGCTGGAACTCGCCGCGCACTCCCAGTCCCTCGTGTCGCGGCTGCGCGCGGCGGCGCTGCCCCATCTGCACCGGGTCGTCGATCTTCTGGACGAGACCGCGAACCTGACCGTGCGCACCGGGGACACGGCCCGGTTCATCGCCAGCGTCGAGTGCCGGCAGGCGCTGCGGGTCGGTTCCCGGGAGGGCATGGTGTTCCCGGCCCACCGCACGACGGCGGGGCTGCTCCTGCTCGCCGACCTCGCCGAGGAAGAGCTGGAGGAGGTCTACGCCCCCGAGCGTTACCGCGACCGTCCGGCCGATCGCCCGGATCTCGCCCGGCTGCGGACGGAGTTGAGGCGTCTGCGCCGCAACGGGTTCGCCGTCAACAAGGAGCGATCCGAACGCGGCCTCGTCGCCGTCGGCGTACCGGTGCGCGACCGGGACGGCACCGCGCTGGCCGGTCTGTCGGTGTCGATGCCCAGCGTGCGCTACGACCCGCACCACCTCCAGCCCCTGGTCGCCGCCCTGGACTCCGCGGCGCACGCCCTGGAGAAGGACCTGGCCTAGGTCCTGTCGTCAAATTCCCGTCGTCCGCCCGGAGGGCGGGCCTCGCGGCGTCAGGTGCGTGCTCTCGGCGTGCCGGGCACAGACCCTCGTACTGGTTGTACGTGGGTCTGTGCCCGGTGCGGCGAGGGTGCGTGCATGGCGTCGCGAGGCAGGCGGGAATTTGACGACAGGGCCTAGCAGCGCTGAGCCCCTGGTCGTACGACGACGTGGAGCCCTCCACCCCCTGGACAGCCCCGGCCGGGGAAGTGCCAGCCGGTTGACCGCCGGGCTGTCGCCGCCCGCGGCAGCCGTGTTCCGGGGGGGCAGGGCCCTCAGCCGGTGCGGTTCAGAGGCCGAAGCGCGTCCGGAACCCCTCGCGAACTGGGCCTGCTGGCCGCGATCGCCCCCGCCCCCGCGCTGCCGATGCTGCCACCGGAAGCGCACGGCAAGCCGGTGCTGGTCCTCGTCCCGGTCCACAGCGGCGACCCTGCCGGTGCCGACGAGGTCATCGAGCCCCTCGCCGCGCTCGGCCGGCCGGTCGCCGACCTCGTCGCCAAGATGCCCTGGTCGCAGGCGAACAGCATGCTCGACGCCATCGCCCCCTACGGCAAGCGCATGAACCTGCGCGGCGGCTACCTCCCGGCCCTGTCCGCCGACGCCATCGGAGTCCTGCTGCGGCACGCCGCCACCGCGCCCTCCCACCCCGGCGCCGCCACCTCCTTCAACCTCTGGTGCATGGGCGGCGCGATCTCCGAGGACGTCGCCGAGGACGCCACCGCCTTCTCCCGCGAGGGAGCCGCCTGGCTGTGGGAGGCCGTCAGCATGTGGGACGACCCCGACCACGACCCGCAGTACGAACAGTGGGCGACGACGGTCGGCGAGGCGATGCGCACCCACTCGATGACCAGCGGCTACACCAACCTCACCGACGACCGGGGCGAGGCATGGCGCCGCGGAGTCCACGGCAGCGAGGCCAAGCACCAGCGGCTGCGCGCGGTCAAGGCGGCCTGGGACCCGGACAACCTGCTCCGCTTCAACAAGAACATCGCACCCGCGACCACCGGATGACCCACACCGCCCTGGTGCACTGACGGCTGTCTCTGCCCCGACGTGTCGGTGCCGACGAACCCCCAGGTCGGAAGCCCGGAGGTGCTTTGTCGTCCGGACCGGTGGGAGGGTGGCGCACTTCGGTGGTCGTGCTCAGGGGCGCGCGGGAGCGGCACGTCCGCTCAGGCGGTCGCCAGGGCAGGGGACGCACCCCGTGGCGCTCCCACGTTCCGGTGATCGCCGTTGATCGCTCTGCCGGACGTACGCCGTCCCCTCTATCCATGACGTATGGATGACCTCTCCCCCACAGCCGGCCATCATCCGCTCTCCAGGCGCCAGTTGACGGTCGCGGCCGGTACAGCCGCGGCCGCGACCGCTCTCGGGCTGAGCGCGGCGGATCCGGCCGCCGCGGCCCCCGCCGCTCCCCCGGAAGCCCCAGCCGCCCCCTGCCCGCCGAGATCCACCGCCGACTGGGCCACCTGTCTCGCCGTCGCCCGCGCGCTGCTGGTCGTCGACGACGACAACAAGCCGCTCGTGCCGACGTACGAGAAAATCCTCGACTCCGGTCTGCCGCGCCCCAGGACGGGGGGCGGCGCCAAGAAGATCCTGGTGGTCGGGGCGGGACCGGCCGGCCTGGTGGCGGCCTGGCTGCTGCAGCGGGCCGGGCACCACGTGACGCTGCTGGAGGCCAATGGCAACCGCGTGGGCGGCCGCATCAAGACCTTCCGCACCGGCGGGCACGAGCACGCGGCGCAGCCGTTCGCCGATCCGCGGCAGTACGCCGAAGCCGGGGCCATGCGGATCCCCGGCAGTCATCCACTGGTGATGCGCCTGATCGACCAACTCGATGTCGAGCGGCGCCGGTTCCACCTCGTCGACGTCGACGGCGAGGGAAAGCCCGTCAACCAGGCGTGGATCCACGTCAACGGCATCCGTATGCGCCGCGCCGCGTACGCGACGTCCCCGCGCAGGATCAACCGGTCGTTCGGCGTGCCGCGCAAGCACTGGGACACCCCCTCCGCCACGATCCTGCGCGCCGCTCTGGACCCCGTACGCAACGAGTTCAGCACGGTGGGTCCGGACGGCAAGCGCGTCGACAAGCCCATGCCCGAACGGGTGCGGGGCTGGGCGCGGGTGATCCAGCGGTACGGCGACTGGTCCATGTACCGGTTCCTGACCGAGCAGGCCGGCTTCGACGAGCGCACCATCGATCTCATCGGCACCCTCGAGAACCTGACCTCACGGCTGCCGCTGTCCTTCGTCCACAGCTTCATCAGCCAGTCGCTGATCAGCCCCGACACCGCGTTCTGGGAGCTGGTCGGCGGCACCGCGACCCTCCCGGACGCGTTGCTGGGCAAGGTCGGCGACCAGCTGCGGCTGGACCGGCGTGCCACGCACATCGAGTACTGGGACCCGGATCGGGCCGCCGACGGCGACACCTCACACGTCCGCCCCGACGGGCCCCACGTGTCGATCGACACGGTGTCCGAGGGGCGTGACGGCAAGGTCGTGCGGGAGCGGTTCACCGGGGATCTCGCGATCGTCACGGTCCCTTTCTCCGGGCTGCGGCAGGTGCAGGTCAGCCCGCTGATGTCGTACGGCAAACGCCGTGCCGTCGGCGAGCTCCACTACGACAGCGCGACCAAGGTGCTGCTCGAATTCAGCCGCCGCTGGTGGGAGTTCACCGAGGCCGACTGGAAACGCGAACTCGACGCGGTGCGGCCCGGACTGTACGACGCGTACCGACAGGGCAAGGCACCCGCCGACGGAAGCCTCCTCGGCACGCATCCGTCGGTGCCGCCCGGCCACATCAGCCCGGCGCAGCGCGTCCACTACGCCGCCAACCGCTGGGCCTCCCGCGAGCAGCCCGAGGCGGCGCACATCATCGGCGGCGGCTCGGTCGCCGACAACTCCAACCGCTTCATGATCAACCCCTCCCACCCGGTCTCCGGCAGCAAGGGGGGCGTCGTCCTCGCCTCCTACAGCTGGGCCGACGACGCCTCCCGCTGGGACTCCTTCGACGACGACGCCCGCTACCCGCACGCGCTCAGGGGCCTGCAGCAGGTCTACGGGCAGCGCATCGAGGTCTTCTACACGGGCGCCGGCCGCACGCAGAGCTGGCTGCGCGACCCGTACGCGTACGGCGAGGCGTCCGTCCTGCTCCCCGGCCAGCACACGGAGCTCCTCGCGGCCATCCGCGCCCCCGAGGGCCCCCTGCACTTCGCCGGGGACCACACCTCGGTCAAACCCTCGTGGATCGAGGGCGCCGTCGAGTCGGGGGTGCGGGCCGCACTCGAAGTGCACTTGGCCTGAAGGCCCAGGGCCTGTCGTTCGGATCAGGTCGCGGGGAATCGACGATGCCCTGTCGGCGCCGCAGACGCGCGTGCCCGACCCCGCTCACCGGCGTGATCCAAACGACAGGCCCCAGGTCGGACGGTGGTCTTGGGCGGTCGAGGGCCGAGCGTGCCACTGCACGACGGCCGTCGACCGCCCGCGCCACGGTCGCAACCGCATGTCGATCGTCGGGGCGCGGTGGAGCGCAGTTCCTTGAACTTCCCGGGCGAGAGGCCCAGGCCCTGTCGTCAAATTCCCGCCTGCCTCGCGACGCCATGCACGCACCCTCGCCGCACCGGGCACAGACCCGCGTACAACCAGTACGAGGGTCTGTGCCCGGCACGCCGAGAGCACGCACCTGACGCCGCGAGGCCCGCCCTCCGGGCGGACGACGGGAATGTGACGACAGGACCTAGGGCGACCTCCTCCGACGCGTGGCGGCCGTCTGACCTGAGCTTCGCGGCCTGGGCCTCGCCCGTGCTCCGCGACTACCGGAAGCCGCCCTTCCGTCACCACGTACTCTTAGGCAAGCCTTAGCTGATTGATACGGAGAAGGGTGCATGTCAGGAGTCGCAAGACGCCGCGTCGGCTGGATGGCAGCCGCCCTTCTCCTGTTGTTGCTGGCCGTGCTGCTGAGCCTCGCGGTCGGCAGCCGGACGATCCCGCCCTCGACGGTCTGGGACGCTCTGGTGCACGGTGGTACCAGCGACGACGCCCAGGTCGTACGGTCGCTGCGCGTGCCGCGGACGGTCATCGGCGTGCTGGTCGGCATCGCACTGGCCGTTGCCGGAACGGTTCTGCAGGGCATCACCCGGAACCCGATCGCCGAGCCCGGCATCCTCGGCATCAGCCAGGGCGCCTCGCTGGGCGTGGTCTTCGCCATCGCCTTTCTCGGGGTGCACACCCTGACCGGATACGTCTGGTACGCCTTCGCGGGCGCGGGAGTCGCGGCGGTCTGCATCTACGCCGTCGCCAGCGGCGGACGCGGCGGCGCGTCTCCGGTCAAGCTGGCACTGGCGGGGGCCGCGATGAACGCGTTCATCGCCTCCGTCATCTCGGCCGTTCTCACCACCAACGCACGGGCCCTCGACGAGTTCCGGTTCTGGGACGTCGGTTCGATCAGCGGGCGGGACACGACGATCGCGGGCCAGGTCTGGCCCTTCCTGCTCGCCGGTCTGCTGCTGGTGCTGGCCATGGCCCGCGGGCTGGACGCGCTCGCGCTCGGCGACGACATCGCCCGCGGGCTCGGCCACAACGTCGCCCTGCTGCGCGCGACCGGCGCCCTGGGCGCGACCGTCCTGACCGGCGCCGCGGTCGCCGCGGCCGGTCCCATCGCCTTCATCGGTCTCGCCGTACCGCACATCGCCCGCGCGCTCGTCGGCCCGGGACACCGTCTGCTGCTGCCCATGGCCGCGCTGCTCGGCCCGGTGATGCTGCTCCTGGCGGACGTCCTCGGCCGGATCGTCGTACCGCCCTCGGAAGTCCCGGTGGCCGTCATGACGGCGCTGGCCGGTGTGCCGTTCCTGGTCGTGCTGGTGCGGAGGAAGGCGGTGGCGACGGCATGACGTACGTCGACCGGGATGCCGCGTGCGAGGACCGGGGTGTCCCGTCCAGTCCCCTCAAGCCTCTCGCCGCCGTCCGCCCCGCGGGGCACACCGTCCTGCGGGCCGGGCGCGGCAGCAGCTTCCTGCTGCACCGCAGGGCCCTTGTGGTGGCCGTCGTCCTCACCGTCCTGCTCGCGGCCGTCGTCGTGGCGTCCCTGTGCGTCGGCGAGTCGTTCGTCCCGCCGACCGAGGTCGTCCGCGTGCTGCTCGGCCTGCCCAGCCCCGACGAGTTGGTCGTCGGCACGCTGCGGTTGCCGCGGCTGGTGACCGGGCTGCTGGTGGGGACCGCCTTCGGGCTGTCCGGCGCGCTGATCCAGACCATGGCCCGCAACCCGCTGGCCAGCCCCGACGTCATCGGCGTGACGCACGGCGCGGGGGCGGCGACGGTCGCCGCGATGACCTTCGGCCTCACCTCGTACGCCGTCCTGCCGTACGTGTCCGTCGTGGGCGGGCTGCTGGCCGCCCTGCTCGTCTACCTGCTCGCGTGGCGGGGCGGCCTCACCGCCTCCCGTTTCATCCTCGTGGGCATCGGCATCTCGGTGGCGCTCGGCTCCCTGACCCGACTGCTGGTGACCAAGGGCGACTACCTGGTCGCCCAGCAGGCCAAGACCTGGCTCACCGGGTCGCTCAACGGCCGCGGCTACGACCAGGCGGCACCGCTCGCGACCGCCCTGGTGCTGCTCCTGCCGTTCCTGCTGTGGGCGGCCCGCGCGCAGCGGAGCGCGGCGTTCGACGAGGACACGGCCACCGCCCTCGGTATCCGGCTCGGCCGGGTGCGGCTCGGGCTGAGCGTCCTCGGTGTCGTCCTCGCGTCCGTCGCGACCGGGGCCGCGGGTCCCGTCGACTTCGTGGCCCTGCTCGCCCCGCAGATCGCCCGCAGGCTCACCCGCACCCCGCACGTTCCGCTGGTGTGCTCCGCACTGACGGGCGCACTGATCGTGGTCGTCGCGGATCTGCTGGCCCGCAGGCTCCTCTCGCCGCTGGAACTGCCGGTCGGCGTGTTCACCGCCCTGGTGGGCGCCCCCTATCTGATGTGGCTGATCGTCCGCACCCGCAACAGCCGTTCCGGAGGAACCGCGTGACCGGCAACCGTCCCACCATGCAGGACAACTGTCTCGCTGCACAGGACAATCCCACGGCTCAGGACAACCGTCTCACCGCGCGGGGGCTCACCCTCGCCTACGAGGACCGCACGGTCGTCGAGGACCTGGACCTGGAGATCCCGGACGGGAAGGTCACCGTCATCGTCGGCCCCAACGCCTGCGGCAAGTCCACCCTGCTGCGCGCCCTGGGCCGGCTGCTGAAACCGCGCCGGGGCGCCGTGTTCCTCGACGGCGTCGAGCTGGCCCGCATCCCCACCAAGAGGATCGCCCAGGTGATCGGCCTGCTGCCGCAGACCCCGGTGTCGCCGGAGGGGATCACGGTCGCGGACCTGGTCTCGCGCGGACGGCAGCCGCACCAGAAGTGGTGGCAGCAGTGGTCCGAGACCGACGAGACGGCCGTTTCCGAGGCGATGGAGCGTACGGGGACCATCGACCTCGCCGAGCGCCCGATCGACGAACTGTCGGGCGGTCAGCGCCAACGCGTGTGGATCGCGATGGCCCTGTCCCAGGACACCGACCTGCTGCTGCTCGACGAGCCGACGACCTACCTGGACATCGCCCATCAGGTCGAAGTACTGGATCTCGTACGGCAGTTGAACCAGGAACGCGGCCGAACCGTGGTGGCGGTGCTGCACGACCTGAACCAGGCGGCCCGCTACGCCGACCACCTGATCGCCATGCGAGCGGGACGGATCGTGGCGCAGGGCCCGCCCGCCGACATCGTCACGGCCGACCTCGTCCAGGAGGTCTTCGGGCTCGCCTCGGTCGTCGTACCGGATCCGGTGACGGGTGATCCGCTGGTGGTTCCCGGTCCTCCACGAGAGGCGGGACCGGGCCACGTGCCCGCACAGAAGACGGCCCCGTGACCGTCACGTCGGCGGCCACGTGTTCCGACCATGTAAACCGTCACGTGATCGAAGCAGTGATCGGAACAGTGATCGGAACAGTGATCGGAACCACACATTCCGGATGCCGCCCTTCCATAGGATTCTCATAAGGTAAGGCTCGCCTTAGCTTTTCTGTTTCGTACGACGGGAGTCCTCCCATGTCCCTCCGCCGCCGCGGCACCGCCGCCGCAGCCCTCGCTCTCGCCGCCGCGCTCTCCCTGACGGCGTGCGGCGGTTCCTCCGACGGCGGGGAAGGCACGGCCGCCGAGGCCTCCGCCGGTGCCGGTGGCAAGAAGGCGGTCGCCCAGGGCGGGGAGGACTTCGCGGACGCGGCGAAGAAGACCGCCGCGTTGGGCACCGACGCCAAGGCCGGCGAGTGGCCGCGCACCATCACCCACGCCATGGGCAAGACGGAGATCAAGGACCAGCCCAAGCGCGTGGTCGTCCTCGACGTCGGCGAACTCGACAACGTCGTGTCCCTCGGCATCAAGCCGGTCGGCCTCGCCCCCACCGAGGGCTCCCCCGAGCTGCCGTCGTACCTGAAGAAGGACGCGGGCAGCCCGAAGAACGTCGGCACGATCAACAGCCTCAACCTGGAGGCGATCGCCGCGCTGAAGCCCGACCTGATCCTCGGCAGCCAGCTGCGTGCCGCCGACACGTACGACGAGTTGTCCCAGATCGCGCCGACCGTCTTCTCCGTCCGCCCCGGCTTCACCTGGAAGGAGAACTACCTCCTCAACGCGGCAGCCCTCGACAGGACGGCACAGGCGAAGGAGAAGCTCGCGGCGTACCAGGACAAGGCCGAGGCGCTGAGCGAGAAGCTCGGCACCGACAAGCCGACCGTCTCGATGGTCCGCTACCTGCCGGACGGCGTCATCCGCCTGTACGCCAACGCCTCGTTCATCGGCACGATCCTGAAGGACGTCGGCATCCCCCGGCCGAAGAACCAGGACATCGAGGACCTCGCCGCCGAGGTCAGCGCCGAGAACATCGACCAGGCCGACGCCGACTACATCTTCACCGGCGTCTACGGCGACCCGAAGGCCACCGACAAGTCCACCGCGCAGAACAACCCGCTGTGGAAGAACCTCGGCGCCGTCAAGGCCGGGCACGCCTACGACGTCCCGGACGAGACCTGGTACCTCGGCCTCGGCGTGACGGCCGCCGACGAGGTGCTCGCCGACCTGGAGAAGCACCTCGCCAAGTAGGACAGGTCCTGGCGATCGAAGCAGCGCACCCACGGCCGGCCCCGCGATCCACGCGAGGCCGGCCTGGTGCTTCTCGTCAGCCGAACTGGCCGGGCCGGTAGTCGCCGGCGGGCTGCTGGACGATGACGTTCACGCGGTTGTAGGCGTTGATGAGGGCGATGAGGGACACCAGGGCGGCGAGCTGGTCCTCGTCGTAGAACTTGGCGGCGTTCGCCCATGCCTCGTCCGTGACGCCTCCGGCCGCGTCGGCGATGCGGGTGCCCTGCTCCGTCAGCTCCAGGGCGGCGCGCTCGGCATCGGTGAACACCTTGGCCTCCCGCCAGGCCGCGATCAGGTTGAGGCGCGTCGAGGTCTCACCGGCGTGCGCGGCGTCTTTGGTGTGCATGTCGGTGCAGAAGCCACAGCCATTGATCTGACTGGCGCGGATCTTCACCAGCTCCTGCGTCGCGGCAGGCAGCGTCGAATCCGAGACCGCCTTGCCCGCCGAGTTGATGTACCGCAAGAACGTGCCGGCGAGCGGGTTGCCGAAGAGGTTCAAGCGAGCATCCATGGTGCGCTCCCCTGTGTCGTTGTTGGCGTCCACACCTCTCTGACGGAGCGGCTCGGCAAGATGTGACATGCGACAGGAAAGAGTTGCCGGGCACCCCTACGGGCCGCTGGTCGCGGCCGCCCCCGGCGTCGGTTGCGGCCCGTGCCGTAGGGGCGTTACCTGGAGGTACGGGCGGTGAAGCGAGAGCACTCGAGGCCACGGCACAGGGCCGACGGCCCGCGCCTTCGTGTGTGTCCCCCCGGGTAGCGGCCCGTTCGTCACCGCCGTCATCCAGCGTTCGACGCGGAGGTGGCAAAGGTGAAAGCCGTCGTTTACGAGAAGCCCTTCAGTGTGGCTGTGAGGGAAGTCGAGGATCCACGGATCCAGCACCCCAACGATGTGCTTGTACGGGTCACGTCGTCCGCGATCTGCGGATCGGACCTGCACATGTACGAGGGCCGCACCGCGGCCGAGTCGGGCATCGTCTTCGGACACGAGAACCTCGGCATAGTCGAGGAGGTCGGTAGCGGCGTGGCCTCACTGTCCAAGGGGGACCGCGTGGTGATGCCCTTCAACGTCGCCTGCGGATTCTGCAAGAACTGTCTGGCGGGCAGGACCGGTTTCTGCCTGACGGTCAATCCCGGTTTCGCCGGCGGAGCCTACGGATACGTGGCGATGGGCCCGTACACCGGTGGTCAGGCGGAACTCCTGCGGGTGCCCTACGCCGATTTCAACTGCCTGAAGCTGCCACCGGGCGAGGAATTCGAGACCGATTTCGTGCTGCTCGCCGACATCTTCCCGACCGGCTACCACGGATGCGAACTCGCCCAGGTGACGCCTGGCGAGAGCGTGGCCGTCTTCGGCGCCGGACCGGTGGGACTGATGGCCGCCTACTCCGCGCTGCTGCGCGGGGCGTCAAAGGTGTTCTCCGTCGACCGGGTGCCCGAGCGGCTCGCCAAGGCGGAGGAGATCGGGGCCATCCCGATCGACTTCACCCAGGGCGATCCGGCCGAACGGATCAAGGAACAAACGGGAGGAGAGGGAACCGACAAGGGCGTGGACGCCGTCGGGTACCAGGCCCAGGCGCACGACGCCAGCCACGAGGAGCCCGCCGTCGTCCTCAACACACTCGTCGAGACGGTGCGGCCGACCGGCATGCTCGGCATACCAGGTCTGTACGTCCCCTCCGACCCCGGCGGACCCGACGAGCACGCCAAGCACGGCCAACTACTGGTCTCCATCGGCAAGATGTTCGAGAAGGGCCAGCAGATGGGCACCGGTCAGTGCAACGTCAAGCGGTACAACCGCCAGCTACGTGACCTGATCATCGCCGGGCGCGCCAAGCCCAGCTTCGTGGTCTCCCACGAGCTGCCGCTGGACCAGGCGCCGCAGGCGTACGAGAAGTTCGACCAGCGGATCGAGGGCTATACCAAGGTGGTGCTGCATCCCGGTCACGCCCTCGCGGCGTGAGCGACGGGTCCGGGCGCGCAGGCGCCCGGACCCCTGCGGTTGAGCGATGCCGCCTGCGGTCCGGTCGGCGGTTTTTGGCCTGTCGACGCGGGATGCGCCGAGAGCGCCTTGGTGACGGTCCCCACCGATGTGCCGGTTCCTTGGGTGGTCCGGCAACCGCCCGGGGAGCCTCATGCAAGAAGAGAGCTCCCGATGAAAATCACCGCTGCTCAGTGGCGCGCCTCGCCCGAGCCCACGGCACGGCCGGCCCTCTCCGCCGGCGACTGCGGTCTGCTCCTCCTCAGGCTCACCTTCGGCCTGCTCATGGCGGCCCATGGCGCCCAGAAGCTCTTCGGGATCTTCGGCGGCGCCGGTCTGTCCGCCACCGCCGACGGTTTCGCCGCCCTGGGCTACCACCCCGGAACGCTCTTCGCCGTCATCGGCGGCGCATCCGAGTTCCTCGGAGGGCTGGGGCTGGCGGTCGGGCTGTTCACCCCCCTGGCGGCCGCCGCCGTGATCGGCGTGATGATCAACGCCATGGTCACCGTCACCGCCGAGCACGGTCTGTGGGCGACCGACGGCGGTGTGGAGTACAACGTGTCCATCGCCGTCGCCGCACTCACCATCGCGGCCACCGGCCCCGGGCAACTCGCCCTTGACCGGCCGTTCCGCTGGGGGAAGGGCGGCTGGCTGGAAGCGGCCCTCGCACTCTTCCTCGGCGGCATCGGCGCTGCCATCGTGCTGATCATTTGAGGTGCAACCGAGGTGCACCTGAGCTGCAACGCGCACACTGGATTCATGACCCGGTAAACCGTGAGCGAGGTTTGGGGTGAATCATGAGCACTCTCGAAGAGCATGTCGACATCAGCGTCCCGGTCGATCAGGCCTGGGACAGCCTCCACCGCGTGGAGAACTATCCGCGGTTCGTCGAAGGAGTACGTGAGGCTCGTTCGAGGACCGGAAACCGGACGCTCCTGGACATCGAGACGGGAGGCCGAACGCAGGAGCTCGAGGCCGAGATCACCGACCGTGACCAAGGGCGCACGATGGCATGGCAGGCCCTGAGCGGTCCCGACCTTGCGGGCTCCTTCTCCGTCCTGCCCATCGACGCGGAACACACCCGGATCCAGGCCCGGCTCGAGTACGACCCGGGTGCTGTCAGGGAGGCTTTCGGCGGACAGAAGGGTTTCGCCCAGGCGAGCGCGATCGAACGCATCGTGCGCAGCGACCTCGATCACTTCAAGGAACTGGTGGAACGGGAAACACGGGAAAGGTGACAGCGCACTCTGGCCCTGTCGCCCCTGCACGGACCGGCACCCGGTCCGCAACACCCGGCGGCGCAGACGGGCGCCGGTCCGCAACACCGGTGCGCTCGGCCGTCGCGGAAGCCCGCCGCAGCGCGGCCGAGCGCCACGTCGAGGTGGCGCCGGACCCGGCGGTCGCGCTGCCGCCACGCCGCCCGGAACAGGCCGAACGGACCGGCGGCACGGAAACCGGCTGACCCGGCCGCCAGTATGCTGGGTCGGCTGCGGCATCCCACCATCACCCGTTCCCACGTGGTGAGTTACGGCCTGCGGCGTTCACGACGTCTCACGGCATGGGGATGAGGACAGGTGCTGATAGCGGGCCGCTACCGGCTGAGCGCGTCGATCGGACGCGGCGGGATGGGCGAGGTCTGGCAGGGGTACGACGAGACCCTCGCGAGACCGGTGGCGGTCAAGCTCCTGCTGCCCCAGGACTCCGACCCCACCGCCACCTCCCGCTTCCGGCTGGAGGCGCAGACCGCCGGCCGGCTCAACCACCCGAACGTGGTCGGCGTCCTGGACTTCGGTCAGCACGAGAACCGGCTCTTCCTGGTGATGGAACTCGTCGACGGCCCCAGCCTCGCGAGCGTGCTGTCCCAGTCCGGCACGCTGCCCGCCGAACGCGTGGCCCGTATCGCCGCCGAGACCGCCGCCGGGCTCGCCGCCGCGCACCGGCAGGGCATCGTCCACCGGGACATCAAGCCCGCCAACCTGCTGCTGGACGCCGACGGCACCCTGAAGATCGGCGACTTCGGCATCGCCCGCTTCCTCGACGACCCCGGCGCCGCCCTGACCGCCACCGGGCAGATCGTCGGTACGAGCCTCTACCTCGCCCCCGAGCGTGCCCTGGGACAGCCGGCGGGCCCGGCCTCCGATATGTACGCCCTGGGCTGCGTGCTCTACCAACTTCTCACCGGCCACCCGCCGTTCCGGGCCGACACCGCCGTCGCCATCCTGCACCAGCACCTCGACGCCGCGCCCGTACCGCCCCGCGAGCTGGGCGTCGCCGGGCTCCCGCCCGCCTTCGAGAACTACCTGCTCGGCCTGCTCGCCAAGAAGCCCGAGCACCGGCCCCCCGCCCAGCAGGCAGCCGACTGGTTCGCCGGCGGCGCCTGGCAGGGGCGCCCCGAGCCGCTGCCCGACGCGACGCCGGCTTCCCGGCCGCCGACGGTGTCCCGGGGGACGGCCGGCCCGGGCACGGGACCGTCCGCCGTCGCGGGCCGGCGTCCGGCGGCGGGCCAGGGTCCGGTGGCGGGTCAGCGCCCCGGGCCGGGACCACGCCAGGTCGGCGAAGTCGGCGCCCCGACCACGTACGCGCTGCCCTCCACCTCGGGCCACGCCGCCGGCCGCTCCCGGGCACGGCGTCCGGAGCGAACCGGGCTGCGCCCCCTCCTCGCCCGCCGACCGCGCGTGGTGGCCACGGCCGCCGCGGCGGTGCTCTTCGTGGCCGCGGTGCTCCTGGGCATGCTGTGGTTCTCCCCCGACACCACCACGGCGGAGGGCCCGGAATCCGAACCGTCGCCCGGCACCAGCGCTCCCGCCTCCACGTCACCCCTGGCGACGAACCCGACCGCCTCCCCGAGCCCGAAGGCGGAGGCGAGCGACCGTCGCGAACGGCAGGAGGAGCCGCACAAGGAGGACGGGAAGCACGGGGGGAAGGACGGGGAGAGCGACGACGAGGACGACTGACGCTCGGCGTCATCACCTGGTGGTGCGGTAGGCCGGAGGGCGAGGCGGCCGACGGGTGTCAGACGAGCCGCTTGCGGCCCCAGAAGAAGAGAGCCGCGGTGACGCCGGCGGTCAGGGCCAGCAGGATCGCCGAGCCGAACCACTGCATGCCGGTCATCTGCGAGATCGGCAGATAGTCCACCGACCAGCCCACCACATCGGCCTTCTTCAGGCAGAGTTCGCGCGCCTGTTCCGACTGCGCGTCCACGCAGGTGCTCCAGCCGAGGAGGTCTCCGCTGCCGGTGAGGTACGACTCGTCGATCTGGTAGGCCCCATCGGGCAGCGTGGGAAACGAGTTGTCGGCGGTGACGCCCTTGCTCGTCGTGATCGTGACCACGTCGCCGAGCGACAACCGGAAGTATCCCCAGACGAGTTGAACGACGACGGCGAAACCGAACGTGACCACCATGGCCGCCAGCGTGCGGCGCAGCACCACGCCGATCGCCACCCCGCCCACGACGGTGAAGAGGGTGAGGGCGACGGGCACGGGTCCCGTGATGTCGAAGGCGGAGCCGGAGGTCCAGTCCCCGACGGTGTTCTGGTACTTGACCGGGTTCCACCACCAGCCGTACGCGGCCGACAGCACCACCGTGCTGACCGTGACCACCAGCGCGGTCAGCCCCAGTTTGGTGGCCAGCCAGCGGGCGCGGCTCGTGGACTGAGCGGCGACCAGCTTGGCGGTGCCGGTCTCCAGGTCGCCCGCGAGCAGCGGAGCGCCGACGAAGACACCGAGCAGGATGGGAATCACGGTCAGGCCGAGGGAGACGGACTGGAACGCGTTGGCGTACTGTCCGAACTCATTGCTTCCGGCCAGGTCATCGATGCTCTTGTCGGGCCAGCCGTAGCCGTGGAGGAAGTCCACCATCTGTGTGCGCTGGTAGACGATCCATGCCAGGCACAGCACGGTGGCGCCGAGGACGGTCCAGAACGCGGCCCGGTGCTGACGCCAGACCAGCCAGGTCGTTCCGCGGAGCCGGGGGCGCCGGGTGGAGTCCGTCGTGGGCGCGGTCGTGGCCGGAGTGCCGGTGAGGGTGTCGCTCATGCCGCCACCGCCCGCGAGCCGTGCGCCTGGTCCGGGACCTGGGCGGTGGGGGTGATCAGGGGTGGCGCCTCGGCCGAGCGCAGATGCGCGAGCAGGAGTTCCTCCATGTTCGGGACGTCGGTGTCCCAGGGGCCGACGACCGGCCCCTGGGGGCGTATGAGGGCGGTGAACTGCCGTCCGCTGGTACGTGATTCGACGACCGTGTGGTGCGCGAGGTCAGCGGGCAGCGCGTCGCTGTCCCTGACACCCGTGACCATGGTGTGCACGGCCAGCAGTTCGTCCACGTCACCGGCGAGACGCACACCGCCGTCGGCGATGACGACGAGGTAGTCGCAGACGTTCTCCAGCTCGGCGAGGACGTGGGTGGACATCAGCACGGTGGTGCCGTGCTCGGCGGCCTCGGCCATGAGGGTGCCCATGAGTTCGTGGCGCACCACCGGATCGAGGTCCGACATCGGCTCGTCGAGCAGCAGCAGCTCGGGGCGCTTGCCGAAGGCGAGGGCGAAGGCGACGCGGGTGCGCTGGCCCCCGGAGAGAGTGCCGATCTTCGCGTCCAGGGGCACATTTCCCGCGCGGACGATGCCCTCGGCGGCCCGCTGGTCCCAGTCGGGGTTCAACTCCCGTCCCAGGCGCAGGGTTTCCGCCACGGTGAAACGGCGGTACAGGGGCTTCTCCTGGGCGAGGAACGCGGTGCGCCGGCCGTTCTCCACCGAGCCCGGGGCCGCGCCGAAAACGCTGAGCGAGCCCTCCGTCGGCTCCAGCACATGGGCCGCGATGCCCAACAGCGTGGTCTTGCCCGCCCCGTTGGGGCCGACCAGCCCGCAGATCCGGCCCGCCGGAAGCCGGAAGGAGCAGTCCCGCAGGGCCCAGCCCCGCCGGTACCGCATGCCCACGCCGCGCGCCTCCAGCGCCGATTCCCCGGCGCGCATACCGTCACTCACCTGTGCTCCTCGCACTCGTCGTCATTTCGCCGTACTGCTTCTCCATGGCCGACGCGACCAGCGCGGCCACGTCCTCCTGCTCCAGGCCTGCCTCGCCTGCCTTCGACATCCACGCCACCAGCTCCCCGTACAACGGCGAGTCGGTGCCCGTCTGCGGGCGGGCCAGCGAGCGGCGCACGAAAGTGCCCTGGCCCGGTCGTGGTTCGACCAGGCCCTCGCGTTCCAGTTCCCGGTACGCCTTGAGCGTGGTGTTCGGGTTGACCGCGCTGATCTCGGAGACCTCTTTGGCGGTCGGCAGCCGGTCCCCCGGCACCAGCACGCCCAACCGCAGGGCCTGCTTGGTCTGCTGGACGATCTGCTGAAAGGCGGGGACCCCGCTCCGCCTGTCGATGCGGAACTCCAAGATCACCACCACCATTCCACTACTTGATTAGTGGAATGATGATGGAGGCCCGCGAGGGGAGATGTCAACGGGGTTCGGAACGAAGGGAGTTCCAGACGCACCGCAGGGAGCCATGCGACGACGAGGGCACCGCCGTGGCACGCGCCGGGTGCCTCCGCCCCTGCGGCTACTTCTCACGGCACAGTGTGGGGATGAACGCAGACGACAGGAACCTTCTGGCCGGGTCACGCGTGGCGACCAGGCTTCCGGCTCAGGACCTGGACCGGGCGCGGCGTTTCTACGCCGAGCGACTTGGCCTGCACCCCGTTGACGAACGGCCCGGTGGGTTGCTGTATCGGTGCGAAGGCGCGGAGTTCGCGCTGTTCCGATCGACGGGAGCCTCGTCCGGCACCTTCACGCAGATGGCCTTCGAGGTCGACGACATCGAGACCGTCGTGTCGGAGCTCAAGCGGCGCGGCGTGGTGTTCGACGAGGTCGATGTGCCTGGGTTGCGAACCAGGGACGGGATCGCCGAGATCGACGGGAACTACCCGAGCAAGGGCGCGCGGGGTGAGCGCGGAGCCTGGTTCCGTGACAGCGAGGGAAACTTGCTGGGCATCGGCGAGCCGGTCGTCTGAGCCGAGTCATCCGTCGGCCCGCGTTGATGACGGAGCAACCGCCCGCGGAGTGGTTGCCGATGACGGGCTTGTCGATGGGATCGCGGACGGGGTTCGGTGGGGGACGGCCGGGGTGCTGGGAGCCGTCGTGGGATCTTGGGTGGGGATCTGGCCGGCGGGAGCGGGGGAGCTCGGCGGGCCGGGGGGCGTCGTGCGACTGCTGGTCGCGGGTGGTGGAGCCAGCGGGACCGTCGGGGACGACGGTGAGTCCGGTGCCGCGAAGTGGAGTGGTAGCGCTACGAGGGCCGCGACCGCACAGGTCAAGGCCGCCCCGGTCGCGGCGCGGAGCAGGCGGCGGCGGGACGCCGCGCGGCGGATCGTCTCGTAGCGGCCCATGGGTGGGCCGAGGTGGTCGGAGGCGGGGCGCAGGATCACCGCCAAGGGGTCGTCGGGGTCGGCAGGGTCGAAGTCCGGTCCCCCGTCGTCAAAGCGTGTGGTCAAGGCTTCTCCTCAGGTGGGCGCGGAGCAGTTCTCGGGCCGCGTGGAGGTCGGCCTTGACGGTTCCTTCCTTGCGTCCGGTCAGCAAGGACACCTCCCGGATCGGCATGTCAGCGTAGTAGTGGAGGAGGATCGGGACACGGAGTCGTTCCGGGAGGGACTGCACCAGCAGGCGGACCGAGGGGTCCGCCTGTTCGGGATGGGGGCGGACAGCGGCCTCCGCGGTCGCGCGGTGCATCGCTCTGCGCTCGCGCTCCAGTTTGCGCCAGTGGTCCCGGACGAGGTTGGCCGCGGTGACGTAGAGGAAGCCGCGGGGCTCCTCCACGTTCGTCCAGCGGGCCCAGAGCCGGGTGAAGGCCTCCGAGGCGATCTCGTGGGCCGTCTCGTCGTCGTCGACGAGACGGCGGCACCAGCCCGCGAGGCGCGGGTAGAGGGCGGCGAACAGTTCGGACGCCGCCCTCTCGCGTGACCGTTTCAAGGCTCTCCATGACCGTGATGGCACTCGTGGGGGAGGATGCGCCGGCAGCGGCGTACGTTCCTTCAGGGGGGCGTGGAATCCAGTGCCGCGAAGACGATCACGTTGTCGGCGTACCCGTCGTCCGTACGGGCACCGCCGCACGTGATCAGCCGCAACTCCGGGCGGTCCACGTCTCCGTAGACCTCGTCCGCCGGAAAGTCCGCCTTGGCGACCGTCCGTACGCTGCTGACGGCGAACACCGTCGCCGTGCCGTTCTCCAGGCGCGCCACGATCCGGTCGCCCCGCCGCAGCCGCCCGAGGTCATGGAAGACCCCGTCCCCGTAGGCGCCGACCGTGACATGGCCGAGGATGACCGACGGGCCGACCTGCCCCGGGGTCGGCGAGTGCCGGTACCAGCCCGCACGGTCGTGCGCCGTGACCGGGGGCACCTGCACACTGCCGTCCGACGCCAGCCCCAGTCGTATGACCGGGGTGTCGACCTCGATGGCCGGGATCCGCAACCTGATGGGGACGGAACGCCCTTGCCCCTGCGGTGACTTCGAGGACTTCGACGAGGTCTGTGGTGTACCGGGGGAACGTGGTCCCGTGGTCCCGTGGCCGGCGCCGCAGCCCACCAGCAGCGCGCCCCCCGCCCCCACCCCCGTGACGAACGCGCGCCTGGAGAGCGCCGTCATGCCCCGGTCGCCCGGCGGCGTACGACATAGAAGGCCCCGCCGCCCGCGACGAGCACCGCGGCAGCGGCGCCGCCGATCAGCCCGCCCTCCCACCCGGAGTCCGAGGACGCCGCCGCCACCCCGGTGTCGGGCGCGCCGCTCGGCACAACGGAGACCTGGCCCGGGGAAGGCGCCCGGGTCGGGTCGGTGTTCGCGTCCGTGGTCGGGACCGCCGACGGAGGGAGGGCGGACGGGGCCCGGGTCGGTTCGGTGCCGACGCTCGGGGAGGCGGCTGCGGGAACCGAGGGGGCGGGAGTCGCCCCGTCGGCGAACGCGGGCACCGCGCTCGCCAGTACGGCGGCGCCCGCGAGTGCCATGACACTGAGGACAGTTCGGCGCATTGAATCGCTCTCTTTCGTCAGTTTCGCCCGGCCCGCCCGGTAGTCGGCAGCCCGGGTGACGGGTCGAGCGGAGAGACGAGACAGCGACAGGGCAGGTTGTAAAGAGATGGCAAAGTCGGGCCGGGGCCCGCGGCCGGAGGCGAGTTCATGGCCGTACGCGATGCCGGCACCACCGGCACCCCGGCACACCCGGGCAGGCCGGACGCGACAAACGGCCGAGTCACCGGCCTGGACCTGGCCGTCGCCTCCGAGGACGAGGCGTTCCGCTTCATGCTGTCCCTGGTCGCGCCCGACACCGCGTCACGCGCCGAGGACCGCGCCGTACGACAGGCCGGGCTGCGCCTGCTGTGGGACGCGGTGGAGGCCGCACATGAGCTGTATGTCGAACACGACCGGCCGGGCCGGGAGCGCTTCGGCGTGACCGTGACCGCCGCGGGTCAACGGATCCGGCTCGACGTTCCCAGTCGACCGGTATCGCGCGGGATGGCGTCCGCTCGACAGTGACCGGATTCGCAGGTGGAGAAGACCTGGTCAGCCCAATTTCCGGCAGTACAGCGCGTCCGGGGTCCGTGCCGAGCCCACCCGGCCGGTGTACGCGATCCCGGCCGCGTACTCGTCGTCCGCGCACTGGCCCTTGTAGTGGCCCTGCGCGAAGTCGCCGCCCTTGGGGGCGGAGCCCCGGTTGTCGCTCCGGTCGAACCAGACGGTACGGCCGCTCGTGCCGAGTTCGCCGGCCGGTGCGGCGGCGCACAGGGCGGCGGAGACGGCGGAGCCGCGGACGCTGTAGCCGGTCAGGAAGCGGCCGGCGGGGCACTGGAGTTTGGTGTAGCCGGATGCCCAGTCGTTGCCCGTCGTGACGTGCCGCTCGTCGACGACCACCTCGTGGCCGCCCACCGCATCCAATGAGGTGGACACGTCGGAGCACAGGCCCCGGTTGCCGGTGTGACCGAGGCCGAGAAGGCGCTGCCCGTCGGGGCACACGGCCTTGCGGGCGCCGGAGTCCCAGTCGGGCAGGGCCCGCATCCGCCGCGAGGCGACGAAGTCGGCGTGGTCGGGGCTGAGCATCGACCAGTCCGCCACGTCGGCGATGTGGCCGCTGCGGGCGGGGGCCTCGATGAGCCGGGTCCAGGCGGCGGCTCGCCAGTCGTCACCGTCGTACAGACCCATGCGGTTGCCCGCGGCGTCCCAGTGCAGCAGGGCCCAGCCGTTGCCCTTGCGGCCCTCGTGCCAGCCGACGAGCGGCCAGTACGCGAAGTCGGCGTCGGTACGGATCAGATGGTCCACGAAGTTCTCGTGCGCGGCGTCGAGCACGTGGTCGTCGCCGACGTCATCCCCGGGCGCCTGGAGACCGCCCTCGCCGTCGGCGCGGACGCCGTCATCGACTCCTCCAAGGAGGACGTGACCGCCCGTCTGACGGAACTGCACGGCCCGGCCGCCAACGCCCTCGGCCAGCCCCGCGCCGGCACCGACATCTACATCGACGCGGCCGGCGCCCCGCCGTCTTCGACGCCACGATCGCGTCGGCGAAGTGGGGCGCGAAGCTGGTCATGGTCGCCGTACAGAAGAAGTCCGACGCCATCGACCTCGGCGGGATGCTGCGCAGCGAGCTCACGCTCATCGCCTCCCAGGGCTACCCCACCGAGATCTTCGGGGTCACCTCCGAACTCGTGGCGAACCAGGAGCGTTTCGCCAAGCTGATCAGCCACCGCGTGCCGTTCTCCGAGGTGGAGCGGGCGTTCGAGCTCACCATGACGCCGGGCGCGGCGGAGAAGGTCATCGTGACCTTCGACGACGACACCTCCGACGGCGGAACCGGAAACGGCTGACCACGAGCGGACCGCCCACGCCCCTGCCGCCGGCGTCGCCCCACACCGGCGGCAGGCCCTCCGCCTCAAGGGGCCGCCACACAGGCCCGCGCCCGCGCCGCGCCACCACCGCCTCGGACCGGACGGGCCCCCACGATGATCAGCAGCTCGCGGCGGCAGCCGCGCGGCCACGCCCCTCCCGTATTCGACAGTCAGTCAAGTTACCGAACCGTAACCTACCGGCTGGTACCACGAGTAACTTACCGGTGGGTAAGGTCCTCGCGAACCACTTCCAAGCGGCGCGGGCAAACCCGTGGGACGCGTGTGCGACACCGTGCCGCCGTAGCTCAGCACCTCTGTGGCCGAGCCGACCGGAACGAGGCCCGACACGGAGGCCGCTTCCTGCCAGCCGCTTCACAGGAGGTTCGCCATGCCCGTACGCAGACGCTTCCTGGCCGCAGCAGTCACCGCTGCCGCCTGCCTCGGCACCCAGGCCCTCTCGGACACCACCGCCACGGCGGCGGACACCGTCGTGTCTCGGGGCGTCACCATCCCCGCGTTCTACGACCCGCCCGCCACCCTGCCCACCGCCGACGGCGCCCTCGTCCGCACCGAGCCCCTCCCGCTGGCCGTCAGCCTGCCCGGCCTCGACGGGCCGCTGCCGGGCCGGGCGACCCGGCTGATGTACAAGTCCACCGACTCCAGCGGCCAACCGGTCGCGGTCACCGGCGCCTACATCGAACCGACCGCCGCCTGGAGGGGCGACGGCCCGCGGCCCCTGGTCGCGGTGGCCCCCGGCACCATGGGACAGGGCGACCAGTGCGCCGCGTCCCTCGGCCTCGAGAACCCGCTGACGCTCAACGGCCAGACCGTGTCCGTCGGTTACGAGGACATCGCGATCTACCGCCTCCTGGCGACCGGCGCCGCCGTGGTCGTCACCGACTACGCCGGCCTCGGCACGACCGACCGGCTGCACACCTACGTCAACCGTGTCGACGAGGCACACGCCGTGCTGGACGCCGTCCGCGCCGCCCGCTCGGTCAGCGGGGCCTCGGTCACCGCCGGCTCCCGGGTGGGCCTCTTCGGCTACAGCCAGGGCGGCGGAGCGACCGCCGCCGCCGCCGAACTCCAGTCCTCCTACGCGCCCGACGTCACCCTCGCCGGGACCTACGCCGGGGCGCCGCCCGCCGACCTGACCTCCGTCACCAAGGCAATCGACGGCAGCGAACTGGCCGGCGCGCTGGGCTGGTCGCTCAACGGCTTCCTCCAGTCCGACCCGTCCCTGAAGCCCATCGCCGAGGCGCATCTGAACACCGCGGGCAAGGCGGCCCTCGCCGACCTGTCGACCATGTGCGTCGGCGACGCCCTGTTCGGCTACGGCTACGCCAAGAGCACCAAGTGGACGACCGACGGACGGTCCATCAGCGACATCATCGCCGCCACCCCCGCACTCCAGACGTTCCTGAACAGCCAGCGCATCGGCACACTGAAGCCGTCCGGCCCCGTCCGCCTGGCGACGGGCGTCAGCGACAACCTCGTCCCGCACGCTCAGGCCCGCACCCTCGCCGTCGACTGGTGCCGCAAGGGCGCCGACGTCACCTACAAGGCGGTTGTACTGCCCAACGTCGTCAGCCCCCTGCTCAACCACTTCGCCCCACTGCTCACCGACCAGGGCGACGCCGTCTCCTGGCTGACCGATCGCCTGTCCGGCAAGCAGGCCACCTCCAACTGCTGGAGCATGCCCGTCCAGCCCTGACCAGCGGCCCTTTGCGCAGAAAGTACCCCTCAGCGGCCCGCCCGGACCCCGCCCCGCTACTGCGGGACACAGAATGCCTACGCCCCGACACCACCAAAATCTATGCTGGCCAGAGTAGACATTGGTCGGCGCCGTGATTAACGTTTCTCTCGTAGACGCAGACAAACCAGACCCGGCAGACACGAACTGGCGGGTAACAGGCTGTAGAGCCGCAAGTAATGGATCAAGACGAAGAACGGAGAAGCAGACGCCATCAGGATCGCCCGGTCCGAGAGGGTTCGGCCCGGGTACCGCAAGACCCCGGAACGGACGGTGGTCCCCGGTCAGGCAGTCACGATCCCCGCACACCCGCCCTTCTCCCTGGGCCGGTTAGCGGAAACAGAAGGTCGGCCCAGCAGTAGGGCCGGCAGATGGTGTTCAATTTCCTTTGGGGCCCTGGTGCCGTACGGCGCCGGGGCCCCTCGACGCGTGGCTCAACGAGGTGACATGACAGCAGATATCCCGCTCAGTGGTCGTCTGGACGACGACGACTACCCCGCCTACACGATGGGCCGGGCCGCCGAAATGCTCGGCACCACGCCGGGCTTCCTCCGAGCCATCGGCGAGGCCCGTCTGATCACCCCGCTTCGCTCGGAGGGCGGACACCGCCGGTACTCCCGCTACCAGCTGCGGATCGCCGCTCGCGCCCGCGAGCTCGTCGACAAGGGGACCCCCATCGAGGCCGCTTGCCGCATCGTCATCCTCGAGGACCAGCTCGAGGAAGCACAGCGCATCAACGCCGAGTACCGCCGCGCCGCGAAGGAAGCGTCCGACATTTCGCGTTCCGGCTCCGGATCCAGCTGAGCGTGCCCTCAGCCGCCGAGGCGGAAGATCTGGGTGTTCACCGGCATGGCCTGTCGTCCGGGAAGCAGGCGAGGGCGATCGTACGGCTGCTCATACCGTCGCCCCGTTGGGCGGCAACGTCGCTGCCGCCCAACAGGACTGCGCCGGCGTTTACGGGGTGTTGATCAGGTCGTGCGGCGGCACCGTCACGGTGCGGGCGCCCGGCGCACCGCCCAGGACCACCTTGCGCAGCGCGACATTGTTCTTCAGGTTGGTTTCCTTGAGCCGCTTCTCGGGGTTGGCGATCACCTGGATGTAGTACGTGCCGTTCGGCAGGTCGGAGATGTCGAAGGACTGGCCGGGACGGTACTGGGTGTAGGTGTCACCGGAGCCGACGTCGAGGACCTCACGGACGGAGATCGAGTTCTGCTGACCGCAGGCGGTCGACAGATCGGTGTTGTACGGGTGCCAGTTGGCGTTCTTCACCGTGTAGTCGATGGCGTCGGTGTTGGCCAGGCAGAACGCCTCCTTGCCGCTGCGCACCTCCTTCGTCTTGTCCGCGCTCAGCAGGCGGTAGCTGGCGAAGTCCGTGAAGTGCCAGTGCTCGTGGCCGACCCGCGGGTCCCACTCCATGGTGCCGGTGGGCGTGTACCCGACCTGCTTGCCGTTGGCGTCGTAGAAGTACTGGTACGCGTCCATCAGGTCCTTGCCGGGGCTGCGGAAGCCGTCCACGACCAGGGGCGCCGGGCCCGCGTTCCAGACGTTGGCGCTGAAGGCGAGGTAGTCCTTGCCCGGTACGTCCCCGTCCTCGCCGTCGCTGATGGCGATGTCCCACGCCGGCAGCGAACGCAGGTCCGGCTTGGGCACGTTCGCCGGGACGCCCGCCCGGCCGGTGGGCCGCTTGGCCAGGGGCTTGAGGGCGGGCGCGACGCGCGAGCCGTCGGTGTGGCCGCGTCCGTCACCCAAGTGGTGTGCCAAACCGCGGTCTTCGAGCGCGTGCGACAGGGCGGGCGGCGTGGGCGCGTCGGCGCCACGGGGACCGTAGTGGTGAGCGGAGTCGGCGGAGGCGGCGGAGTGCGCGCCGTGCCCGCCGGTGTGATGGGCGCCGGCCCGCGAGGCCATTCCCACTCCACCGCCGTCGCTGGACTCCTCACGTACCGTCACCTTGATGGTCGGCCGGTCGTCGGGGATGCCGAACAGGACGCGGTACTTCTTGGCCACCGCGACCTGGGCCGTGTACTCGCCCGCCGGCAGGTCCACCGGCTTGTCGTAGTCGACCGTGCTGGAGTTGGACGCCCAGCCCTTCTCGACGCCCCACACCGAACCCAGCGTGAACGGGTTGGTGGAGCAGCTCTCCGGATAGTGCGAGGTCGCCGGGGCGTCCGGACGCAGCCGCCCGGAGGCATTGTTGGGGCAGAAGGACCCCTTGTTTCTCGACACCACCTCTCCGGCCGCGTTCTTGATCGACACCTCCAGGAAGCCGGGCAGACCGGAGAAGTCCTTCACCAGCCCGGTGGGCAGTTTCTTCGCCCGTGTGCTCTTGCCGTCGCGGAAGATCTGCTGGGCGACGACAGGGTCCTTGTACGACTTCCGGGTGACCTTGAACTCCAGCGGCGCCTTGTCGACCGTGACGTACGTACCCAGGTCCAGGTAGACCCCTGAGCTCCCCTCCCAGCGGTCGAGCGTCACGGAGTTCGACGCGGCCACCAGCTTGAGCTTCGGCGTCCCGGCCTTGCTCGCCGGGGCCGCCCCGGGAGCGGCGCCGGCGCCGGCGACGACGACGGTGAGCGCGGCTCCTGCGGCGAGCGCCGAGCGCTTCAAGCGATTGCGGTCTTGCTGACTGGTCATCGGTTCCTCGTCTGCGAGTGCCATGGTCAAGTGGCATCGGACTGGACAACCCACGGCCGACCGGCAGTACGGACGCACCCCACGCGCCCGGGGGTCAGATCTGTGAGCACCCTGTGAGACCGGTGAAAAGGGTGTCCGGGTTGCCTGCTGAGGCGGAATTCGACGTGCCGAAGACCTCGGGCACGCCTTGGACCGACCGGCAATGGGAGGGTGGGAGAAGGAGCGGGGTCTGGTGCGTGCGGCTGCAAGGCGGAGGAGGGAGTGATGGCGGAGCCATCGCGACCGACGACAACGCGGCAGATGTGCGTGCCGGACCCCGCGACGCCGCCCTCCCCTTGCCGGTCGGTCTTAGGACCTGGCCGGTCGATCACGGCGGAGACGCGGGGTGTGGCACGCGCATCTGCATCGGACAGGCGGCGGTGGGCCCCCACGACCCCCTTCGGCCGGGCACCGTGACCGAGGCGTAGGTCAGCGGAAGGTCAGCACGAGTTTGCCCCGCAGGTGCCGGGCGGCCAGTTCGGCCAGCCCGGCCGGGACCTCGTCGAGCGTGAGGGTCCGGGCCAGCCGTGGATCGAGGCGGCCGTCCACGGCCAGCCCGAACAGCTCGAACAACATGACGGAGAGATCCGCGCGGGCGCGTTTGTCACCGTGGCTGTACGCGGCCCCCAGCGCGATCTCGTGCACGGAGGGCGCGGTCGTGAACGGGGCCACCGCGGTCAGGTCGGGTCGCCCCGCGACGGCGGCGAGTCCACCGCCGTGCACCAGCAGGGCCAGGTTGCCGGTGGCGGAGCCGGAGCCGACGGTGTCCACCACCGCGTCCACCCCCCGTCCCCCCGTCAGGGCCCGCACCCGGGCCGGGACGTCCTCGGTGCGGTAGTCGACGACCTCGTCCGCCCCGAGCTCGCGGACGTGCTCGGCGTTGACCGCGGACGTGGTGGCGATCACCCGGGCCCCGGCCTGTGCGGCGAGCTGCACGGCGTAGCCGCCCACCCCGCCCGCGCCACCGGTGACCAGGACCGTGTGCTCCCCGGTGACGTGCAGCCGGCGTACCACCGCTTGGTACGCGGTCATCCCGGCGCAGGGCAGGGCCGCCGCCGAGGCCGCGTCGAGCGCGTCCGGCACCGGGGCCAGAGCGACGACGTCGGCGAGGGAGTACTCGGCGAAACCGCCCGCACGGCGCAGATCACCGTGGCAGGCGACGCGCACGCCCAGCAGGTCACGGCTCGCGCCCTCGCCCACGGCGTCGACGGTGCCGGCCACATCGAGGCCGAGCACATGCGGCCAGGTCCAGTCGGCATGGCCGGCCGCGGCGACCTGGTAGTCCACCGGGTTCAGCCCGCACGCCTCGACCTTCACCCGTACCTGCCCCGGCCCCGGTTCGGGAACCGGCAGCTCGGCGAGACGCAGGGTGTCGGGAGCACCGGGGCGGTCGAGCACCAGAGCACGCATGAGGGGCACCTTTCGACCGAGCCGCTGGATCGAGGGGAATCCTCAGGCTGAGGACGTTTCGTCGAAGCTGGCGAAGTAGGCGGCGGCCATGTCCTCGTCGGCGTGGCCCTGGGCGGCGGCACGGGCCAGGCGCTCGGCGCTCGCCGCGGCGCCGTCGAGGCGGACGCCGTGCCGCTCGCCGGCCTCGACGATCAGGCGGGCGTCCTTGGCGGCGGTGGCCACCGCGAACTGTGCCGGGGTGAGCTGGTCGTTCAGGATCATCGCGGACTTGACGCGCAGGTAACCCATGTCGAGCGGGCCACCGTCGATGGCGGCGAAGAAGCTCTGCGGGTCCACATCGAGCGCCTTGGACAGGGCCAGGGCCTCGCCGGCCGCGTTGGTGGCGGCGATGACCCAGCTGTTGGCCACGAGCTTGAGGCGGGTCGCGGTGCCCGCCGCGCCGTCCTCACCCGTCCACACCGTGCGCCCGCCGACGGCGTCGAAGACCGGCGTCACCACGTCGCGTCCTTCGCTCGGTCCGGCGGCCAGGACGAGCAGCTGTCCGGCCTCTGCGGGCTGGCGGGTGCCGAGCACCGGGGCGTCGTAGAAGACGAGGTCGTGCTCGCGGGCGAAGTCGGCCAGCTCGCCGATGGCCTCGATGCCCGCGGTGGTCGACTGCACCCAGGCGATGCCGGGGCGCAGCGCGGGCGCGGCCTGGCGCATCACGTCCAGAGCGGCGGGACCGTCGTACAGCATGGTCAGGACGACGTCGGCGCCCCGCACGGCCTCGGCGGGGGTGTCGGCGATGTGCGCGCCATCGGCGGCCAGCGGTTCGGCCTTGTCGCGGCTGCGGTTCCAGGCGCGGACGGTGTGTCCGGCGCGGGCGAGGTTGCGGGCCATCGCGGCGCCCATGATCCCGGTGCCGAGGACGCTCACGGTGGGCTTGTCGGTCATGACGTCAACTTCCTGTGTGGCGGTGCGGTGATACGGCGGTGCGCCGGCCGGCGCTGTGCTCAGGCTCCGGTCTTCCCGGACGCGGCGTGGACGAGGCCGTCGAGCCAGGCCTGGTGGCCGTTGAGCATCGGGTTGGGACGCTCGGTGGCGAGGGCCGCGGCCGGTTCGCCGATCTGGGTCTCCTGGGTGAGGATGCGGACCCGGCTGCCGGGCAGGTCCTCCACCAGCCAGGCGTGCAGCACATTGAGCTGCTCCTCGGGCTTGCCGCCCTGCTCGGCGGTCCAGGACAGCCGGCCCGGCCTGCCCGCGGCGGGCGCCGACAGCTCGACGACGTGCGCGTCCAGGGGCGGGAAGCCGAACGTACCGAACCGGAAGTGGAGGTCGTCCTTCAGCTCGGGGCCGTCGCCGTCCGGGAAGCTGATGTCGGCGACGTTGTCGTAGTACGACTCCCACGTCGAGGTGTCGACGAGGTAGCGCCAGACGTCGGCGGCGGCCAGGCCCCGGACGATCACCTCGTTGGAGACGAAGTTGTCGCCGGTGCCCGGGAGGTAGCGCTCGGGCCAGTTGATCGCGTTCTGCGTGGTCATGGGGGCCTTCCGAGAATCAGGAACGCTGGGCAATCGGTGGTGTCGGGCGAGCGTGATCGCCGGGCCCTGCCTGACTACATCCTCACGGCCCGCGCTTACAGCCGCCATCTGAGGCGATGTCTCGACAGTAGGTCCGCGCGTCATCGGACTACCAATAGATCATCCGATTTCCGCTATCGGAATCCCGATGCCGTTGCCCTTGGGGGCTACGCCCGCGACGGTGAGGAACCGGACACCCGACGACACCGCCCGCTCCCTCACGCGCCGGCCACGTCGAGCACCCGCGGGACCACGCGGTCGGGCAAGGTGGTCGTGGGATCGGCTGCCTGGCGCAGGGCGACGGCGGCCGCGTAGCCCTGGGGCACGGCGACCGTCGCCAAGGACCAGCCGGGGGTGAGCCCCGGGGAACCGTATGGGTCGCCCAAGCCCGTGTGGACGTCGGCCAGATCGGCGGCGAGGCCGATCCCCAGTCCCTTGAGGTAGGCCTCCTTGCGCACCCAGGCACTCAGGAGCGCTTCCTCTCGGGCCTCTCGAGCCATCCGCACGAGCAGAGACCGTTCGGCGGGATGGAACTGGGGCACGATGTCGTCGACGGAGGCGCGGATGTTCCGCGCCTCCTCCACGTCGACCCCCACCGGCTGCCGCGCCAGGGAGACCAGCGCCAGGTCACCCGCGTGCGAGAGGGAGAAATGGACCGGCGGCGAGGCGGACACCGAGGGTCGCCCGTGCGGCCCGCCGCACCGGGGGCACGACTCACGGCCGAGGACCACCGCGGCGGGGGACACCCCCAAGTGGGCGCCCAGCAGGCGGCGCAGCCCGACGTGGGCCACCACGTAGGTACCGCGGTCCCGGGCCCGCTTGAAACGCTCCGCCCTGGCCTGTTCTTCCTGGTCCAGCAGTCCGAACTGCGCCTCTACCGCCGTGCGGACGGCGTCCGGGGCCGGGAGCAGCCAGGTCTCCGGGATGTCGAGCGTGGCGCTGCGGTGGTCGGCGTCCGGAGGAAAGGGTGAGATCACAGGCCACATCCTTCAGCATGGCCGGCCGCTCGCGGGTGACCGCTCCGTTCGGCCCGGCGTCAGAGAAGTGTGTCGAAGTGTCATGAAGGGTCGGCCTGCCGTCAGGTGAACGCCAACACCGCGATTCACCGCCCTCGTTGGGCGTTCGATGAGAACGCGGATGCCTGTGTGGACGTACGCCGAGGGGTGAGCGAGCGATGGACGAGGGCGAGCGGTGGCGCGTCGTGGTCGGAGTGAGCGGTTCGCCGGGGAGCGTGGCGGCGCTGCACCGGGGTGCGGCCGAGGCGCGTCGGACCGGTGCCGGGCTGCTGGCCGTGGGCGCCTGGGAACCGCCCCGCGGCGCACTGGCCCACCCGAGCTCGATGCTCGCGCCGCCGATGACGGAATTCCGGCGGATGGCGGACGAACGGCTGCGCACGGCTCTCGACACGGCCTTCGGCGACGCCGGGCCCGGGGTGCCGTGCCAGGGGCTGGTGGTGTGGGACAGGCCGGGCCGCGCCCTGGTCAGGACCGCCGACCGGGCCGGCGACCTGCTGGTGATCGGGGCCGGGGTCCGCGGCAGGTTGCGCCGCGCGCTGGTCCCGTCCGTCGCCCGGTACTGCGTCGCGCACGCCGTCTGCCCGGTGCTGGCGGTCCCGCCGTCGCCGCTGCACCGCGAACTCGCCTCCGTACGACGCCGCGTCAGCCTGCGACTGCCGCTCGACGCCAGCGAGTTGACGGACGGCAAGGCCTGACAGGCCCCGCCCGGAGCGCGGTCCGTCACCGCCGTCCGTCAGCCGACCCGGAAGCCCGCCTTGACGTTGTCGAAGACCGGGCGGTAGAGGTCCCACTCGGTCTCCGGGGCCGAGAGGTAGATGTCGTACTCCCTGCCGCCCTCCTCGCCGAAACCCAGGTCGATGGCGCGGAACGCCCGGACCCGTCCCTCGAAGGTGAACTCCCAGATGGCCGCGGGCTTTCCCTGGAAGGTGGTGCGCTCCATGCGCTTCTTCCGGTACGAGGGGTAGTTGATCTTGGTGTTTTCCTCGACGTTCTTGAAGTGCGACTCGGGGTTCGGGCCCGCGGGCTCGACCATGCCGATCGTGAGGCCCACCAGGCCGGACTCGTCGGCGTACGTGACCTGTTCGGCCGTCGCATTGTCACCGCGCGTCCAGCCGTCCGGGACGGGGAACGAGACGCCCAGCTCCTTCTCCTGGACCAGGTGGAAGCCCGCGGGGACGGGCGGAGGTGCGGACGCCGACGCGGACGCCGACGCGGACGCCGTCACGGACGCCGTCGCGGAAGCCGTCGCGGACGCCGTCGCGGAAGCCGTCGCGGTGTCCTGCCCCTGTGTCCCGCCGTTGTCGCCCTGCACGAGGTAGAGCCCGCCGGCCGCGGCTCCCGCCACCACCGTCACGACCAGCGCGCCCGCGACTAGCGCACGCCGCCCACGGGAGCGACCGCGCCCACCGCCGCCGTCACCGCCGCCCGTCAGGTCCGGAGCGAGGAGTGTTACCGGTGTCACCGGTGTTTCCGATGTTGCTGATGTTGTTGCCGATCGCCCCGGTATCGCCGGTACCGGCGTCCCCGACGCCACTCCCCTCAGCACCCGCTCCACCTCCCCCGCCGACGGCCTCTCCTCCGGCTCCTTGGCCAACAGCCCCTCGATGAGCGGTTCCAGCGGCCCGGCCTGCTTCATGGGTTCGAGCGGGTCGACGGCGATGGCGTACGCCGTCTCCACAGCCGTGTCCTTACGGAACGGGGGTCGCCCCTCGACGCACTGGTAGAGGGTCGCTCCGAGCGCCCAGAGATCCGTGGCGGGACCGGGTTTTTGGCCCTTCATCTGCTCGGGTGCGATGTAGTCGATCGAGCCGATGAACTCGCCGGTCTTCGTCAGCGTCGACGTACCGGTCGTCATCGCGATGCCGAAGTCGGTGAGAACGACGCGGCCGTCGGCGCCGAGCAGGACATTGCCCGGCTTGACGTCGCGGTGCAGCACCCCGGCGGCGTGCGCGGCCCGCAGCGCGGCGATCATGCCGAGGCCGACGCGGGCCGCCTCGGCGGGCGGGAGCACGGCACCGCCCCCGAGTTGTGCGCCGAGGGTGGTGGAGGGCACGTACTCCATGACGATGCAGGGCAGCCCCTCGTCGTCCACCACGTCGTGGACGACGACCACGTTGGGATGGGTGATGCGGGCGGCGCTGCGTGCCTCCCGGCGGGTGCGTTCGTGGAGGACGGCGAGTTCGTCGTCGGTGAGGTGCCACTGGGTGTGCAGCCGCTTGAGCGCGATCCGCCGGCTGAGCACCTCGTCCTCGGCATGCCACACCGTGCCCATGCCCCCACGGCCGATCTGTTCGATCAGCCGGTAACGCCCGGCAACCAGTCGCCCCTCGTCAGACACCGCGCGTCCCTCGCCGACTCTCTTCGACCCAATTCGCGTTCGATTCGCTTCGACACCCTAGTATCCGCAGGTTACGAGGGGTTGAAGGGGTGCTCTCGCCCGCGATCGCCCGGCACAGCGGCCCTCCTCGTTTCGTGGCCTATCTTGACGCCTATGCAGTCCTACACAATCGGCCAGGCAGCCCGTCTGCTGGGCGTCAGCCCGGACACCGCGCGACGGTGGGCGGACGCCGGACGGGTGGCCACCCACCGCGACGAGAGCGGGCGGCGGCTGATCGACGGGCGGGATCTCGCCGCCTTCTCGGTCGAACTCGCGAAGACCAGCGGCGAGGAGGACACCTCCTACACCTCCGTCCGCAACGCGTTCCCCGGCATTGTCACCGCCGTGAAACTCGGCGACGTGGCCGCCCAGGTCGAGATCCAGGCCGGCCCGCACCGGCTGGTCTCCCTGCTGACCCGGGAGGCCGTCGAGGAACTCGGCCTCGAGGTCGGCGTGGAGGCCACCGCCCGCGTCAAGTCCACCAACGTCCACATCGACCGCACGTAAGACCGCCCTCCCCTTGCCGCTCGGTCCAAGGACCTCCCGCCACGGCTTACGCCCACGCCACGTAACGGCCGTCCACACGGATGGCGTCGATGCCGCTGATGTGCCGGGCGCCGCAGCGGTCCTGGGGCAGGACGAGCTGGGGGCCCTCCCGGTCCAGCGGGGTGTCGTCGATGCCGACCGCGAGGAGACCGGGGCATGGGCGAAGTCCGGGTCGATCTCGGCCCACGTGAGCAGCGCGTGGTGGCCGTCCGCTCCGGACACCGCGATGAGGAAGCGCAGCCGGTCCTTGCGGCGCGCGGGGTCGAACCCAGGGCCGGCGTCGTGGAGCACGTCGTGCAGCAGCGGGCCCTCGAAACGGTGGTGCTGTACGCCTTTGGTGGCGCACTCGAAGGCGACCCGGACCCGGTGCACCTCCCGGATGACCGTACCCGGACCGCGCCCCCGTACAAACGCACATGCATACATCCCGGGGCCGATCGTGCAGCTCAGGCGATGCCACAGAAGACTTCCGGCTGGTATCTGCGTCAGTATGATCGACGTATGCATGCCTGGAGCTGACGTATGCATGCCCAGAGCTTCAGAAGACTTCAGAAGGCCTCAGAGGGAGAGATCCGTGATGACCCGATCCGCGCGCCGGACCCGCCGCACCGGCCGGACCCTGCGGGTGGCCGGCGCCGGTGCCGCCGCGCTGCTGGCCCTGAGCGCCTGCTCGTCCTCCGACTCCGACTCGTCCGCCACATCGGACGCCTCGGCCGGTTCGGACTCCTCGGCGTCCTCCTCGCAGCAGGTGTCGGGCACGGTGACCGTCTTCGCCGCCGCCTCGCTCAAGGAGAGCTTCACCACGCTGGGCAAGGAGTTCGAGAAGGCCCACCCGGACACGAAGGTGACCTTCAGCTTCGGCGGCAGCGACACCCTCGCCGCCAGCATCAACGGAGGTGCCCCGGCCGATGTGTTCGCCGCCGCGAGCCCCAAGACGATGGCGCTCGTGACGGACGAGAAGAACACGACCGGCACCCCGGCCACCTTCGTCCGCAACCAGCTGGAGATCGCCACCCTGCCCGGCAACCCCGACAAGATCTCCTCCCTGAAGGACCTCACCAAGTCCGGCATCAAGGTCGTACTCTGCGACAAGACGGTGCCGTGCGGCGCCGCCGCGCAGACGGCGCTGGAGGCCGGCGACCTCAAGCTCACACCCGTGTCGTACGAGCAGGACGTCAAGAGCGCCCTGACGAAGGTGGAGTTGAAGGAGGCCGACGCGGCGGTCGTCTACCAGACCGATGTGAAGGCGGCGGGTGACAAGGTGGAGGGCGTGGAGTTCCCCGAGTCGTCCGAGGCCATCAACGACTACCCGATCGCCCAGCTCAAGGACGCCCGCAACGCGGACGCCGCGAAGGCCTTCATCGAGCTGGTCAAGTCCGCCGAGGGCCAGAAGGTACTGACCGCCGCCGGGTTCCTTCAGCCGTGACCCGCATCGACGAGTCCGACGCCGCGGCCGACACCCTGAAGGGTGGGCCGCGGCGCGGGCGCGTCAGGAGCCGCCGCACCGGCGGCGTCCCGCTGCCCCTGCTCCTGCCCGCCCTCGTCGCCCTGGCGTTTCTGCTGCTCCCCCTGCTCGCCCTGCTCGTACGAGCCCCCTGGCGCAGTCTGCCGGAGCAGCTGACCAGCGCGGAGGTCTGGCAGGCGCTCCAGCTGTCCCTGCTCTGCGCCACGGCGGCGACCGCGGTGAGCCTGGTGCTGGGCGTGCCGCTGGCCTGGCTGCTGGCCCGCGTCGACTTCCCCGGACGGGGCGTCGTACGGGCCCTGGTGACCCTGCCGCTCGTACTGCCCCCGGTGGTGGGCGGCGTGGCGCTGCTGCTGGCGCTCGGCCGCAACGGCGTCGTCGGGCAGTGGCTGGACGCATGGTTCGGGATCACGCTGCCGTTCACCACGGCGGGGGTGGTGGTCGCGGAGGCGTTCGTGGCGATGCCGTTCCTGGTCATCAGCGTGGAGGGCACGCTGCGGGCGGCCGACCCACGCTACGAGGAGGCTGCCGCGACGCTGGGCGCGTCCCGGTTCACCGCGTTCCGCCGGGTCACACTGCCGCTCATCGCGCCCGGGATCGCCGCGGGTTCCGTGCTGGCGTGGGCGCGTGCGCTGGGCGAGTTCGGGGCGACCATCACGTTCGCGGGCAACTTCCCCGGCCGTACGCAGACCATGCCGCTGGCCGTGTATCTGGCCCTGCAGAGCGACCCGGACGCCGCGATCGCGCTGAGCCTGGTGCTGCTCGCCGTGTCGATCGCGGTCCTGGTGGGGTTGCGGGACCGCTGGATGACGGCGGCGCCATGACGGACGTACCCCTCACCCCCGACACCCCCCTCACATCCAAGGCATCCGGCGCGGGCCTCGACGCCCGGCTGGTCGTCCACCGCGGCGCCTTCCACCTCGACGTGGCGCTGACCGCCGCCCCCGGCGAAGTCGTCGCGCTCCTCGGACCGAACGGCGCCGGAAAGACCACCGCGCTGCGCGCCCTGGCCGGTCTCACCCCCCTGTCTCCCGGCGGGCATCTCCGCTTGGACGGCGCCGACTTGGACGGTACGCCGCCCGAGGCGCGCCCGGTCGGCGTCGTCTTCCAGGACTATCTGCTCTTCCCGCACCTCTCCGCGTTGGACAACGTGGCGTTCGGGCCCCGCTGCCAGGGCATGCCCAAGACGGAGGCACGGGCGCTGGCCGCCGCGTGGCTGGACCGGATGGGCCTGGCCGACCACGCCGGCGCGAAACCGCGTCGGCTGTCCGGCGGGCAGGCCCAGCGCATCGCCCTCGCCCGCGCGCTGGCCACCCACCCCCGGCTGCTCCTGCTGGACGAGCCGCTCGCCGCACTCGACGCGCGCACCCGGCTCGACGTGCGCGCCGGGCTCCGGCGCCATCTGGCCGACTTCGAGGCCGTGGCCGTACTGGTCACCCATGACCCGCTGGACGCGATGGTGCTGGCCGACCGGCTGGTCGTCGTGGAGGACGGCCGGGTCGTCCAGGACGGGACACCGTCGGACATCGCCCGCCACCCGCGCACCGACTACATCGCCCAGTTGGTCGGCCTCAACCTCTACCGGGGCGAGGCCGAGGGCCACACCGTACGCCTGGACGCGGGCCCGGCGATCACCACGACCGAGGATCTGACCGGTCCGGCGTTCGTGGCGTTCCCGCCGAGCGCCGTCACCCTCCACCGCACCCGGCCCACCGGCTCCAGCGCGCGCAACCTGTGGCGGTGCGAGATCGCCGGGCTGGAGACCCACGGCGACCAGATCCGCGCGGACCTCACCGGTGAACTCCCGCTGGCCGCCGACCTGACGAACGTCGCCGCGGCCGAACTCGACCTGCGCACAGGGGCTCCGGTCTGGGCAACGGTGAAGGCCGCCCAAACACACGCGTATCCGGCATAGAACTACGCAGACCTACTCGCTGTCGGTGTCGGGAACGGCCGAGGCCCGCACCATCACGCAGTCGAACTCGACCACCCGCGCCGTGGTCGCCTCGCGCGTCACCGGGTACATGCCGGTGATCTCGAACCCGCTGCCCTCGTACGTGGCGATCGACTCGCTCATCCGGGGGCTGCCCTCGTACAGCCGCAGCGTCGCGAGGTCGGCGATGCCGGCCAACGCCTTGTCCATCATCCCGTCGAGACGGCGGATCTCGATCTCCTCGGTGTCGGTCTTCGCGAACCGGAGGTAGCGGTCCTTGCCGTAATCACTGGGCGGGAGAAGGGAGTTCATGGTGTTCCAGCCCACGTGGATGGACTCGGCGGAATCCGGTGAACGGAAGATGATGCGCCAAGCGCCCCTTACGCCCTTGGCGGGTTTGTGACCTTCCTGCCCGGTTGCCGATCGTCCGGCGGGGGCATCACCCGGGTGCAGGACCGGCCGCGCACAGTTCGCGCGGGTCTCGGCCGGCGGGGGGTCCGGCCGCCGGGGACCGGTTGTCCTGGGAGGGGAAGTGAGGTTGTCATGCGTGCGCAGCAGCGCGCCGTCAGGCCGACCGCCCGTGTGGAGTACACACTGCCGCGCACGGCTGTTTCCGCCGGCAGGGCCCGCAAGTTGACGTCGGCCTTCCTCACCCGGCCGCGGCCGCGGATGGCGTCGCCGACCGCCGACCAGGTCGATGACGCCACGCTGATCGCGTCGGAGCTCGTCGCCAACGCCGTCCGGCACGGCCGCACCGGCTGTCGGCTGCGGCTGCAGGTGGGCCACGGCGAGGTGACCGTCGAGGTCCACGACGACAGCCCGGGCCGTCCCCGGGTGGGCCCGGTGGACACCGAGTCGGAGAGCGGCCGCGGCCTCGCGATGGTGCAGCATCTCGCCCACCGCCTGGAGGTCGTCAGCACCGGCATCGGCGGCAAGACGGTCCGCGCGGTGCTGGCGGTATGACCCGCCGGGCGTGTCGGTGCGGTCCCGCTGAGCCGAACGTGGTGTCCCGGCCGGACTACGCCGGTTCGGCCCAGCTCGGGACGGCGGAGCGGGTGGGCACGGCGGCCTGGCGGCAGACGAAGCCCAGGCGGGTGAGAGCGCGGGCCACCTCGACCTCGGTGAAGTCGCGGCGGTCCTGCTTGGTGATGACCTCGCCGACCTGCTTGACGGGGTAGGTGTGCGGGCCGATGACCACGGACCCGCTGGTGACGGGCTCGGGCTGAACGCCCGACATCGACTGCTCGACCTCGCTCTTGATGAGGTCGAAGGGAAAACGTGCGATCACGCAACGCATGGTGACTCCGCGGGGTGAAGTTTCCCGGCACCGGAAAGTGGGCACGGCGAACCGGAAGCGGGCACGGCAGACAAAATTCGCCGGAAATTCAATGAATCAATCCGGGCGGAACATAAAAAAAGCAGGTGGCCGGGAACCGCACCTCATGGTGCAGGTCCCGGCCACCTGTAAGCGTCGGCCGACTCAGAAGTCAGGCGTCAGCGGGTCCCGGACTAGGCGGGGACGATGTTCTCCGCCTGCGGGCCCTTCTGGCCCTGCGTGACGTCGAAGGTCACCTTCTGGCCTTCCTGGAGCTCACGGAAGCCCTGGGTGGCGATGTTCGAGTAGTGGGCGAAGACGTCGGCGCCGCCGCCGTCCTGCTCGATGAAGCCGAAGCCCTTTTCCGCGTTGAACCACTTCACGGTGCCAGTAGCCATGTCAAATCTCCTTCGGGGCAAAGCTCGTGAGTCCACACTGTGTGGACTCGCGTTGTCGCGATGATTGCCCCATCCGGAAAAAAGCGCCGGATAATTCAGAAGCGAACCAACCGGTACGGACCGGAAAGTGCGCTCCAAGACTTTGGGAACCACAACTGCAACTGATATCGACACTAGCACGCTGCGGCTCACGAAGGGGGGCGCACTATCTCACCCCACGCCGGGGAATAAAGAAATGCCCACCCGACCGGGATGTTTTCTACTACGGCCACAACAGATATCCACACCCATCAGCAACAGCATCCGTACAGGCCGTGCGGGCGACCACCCCCACCGAAAGCGACCAACACGCCCGCTGGGACCGGCAATCGCCCACCTCCCGGAGGCGACGCAGGACATCCGCCGGGCCCCGCCCGGCAGCGACCGTCGCGGACGGCCCGGCAGCGGCAAACACACCCGCCTGGAGCAGCCGACAGCGATCGGGCGTCCCGCATCCGTCTCTGCGACGCGATGCCGGGCCGTTCCTGCGGGGGGCGCGCGGTCGCTCACTCGGACGGCCCGGTGCGCTGGTGGTGCGCCGGACCCGGTGGTGGCGTGGGAGGACACATCGCGTCCGCCCACAGGAGGCCTCCGCCGTGAACCGCCCGACTCGCCGCCCCGCCTCCGCTCCGACCCCGCCCTCCCGCTCCCGTCTGCTCGCCTGCGCCTTGACCGCGGGCGTGCTGTGGTCGGCGACCGCGTGCGCGGGCTACGAGGGTTCCGGGAACGTGAACGCCCAGGCCTCCGCGTCCCCCGCGGTCATCGCCTCCCCCACCGCCACCCCCTCGCTCACCGACGCGCAGGCCACGGCAGCGCTGATCACCCAGGCCGAACTGGGCGGACCGTGGTCGGAGACACGGGGCGGGGCGACCTGGCGGGACGGTGTCCTCAAGAGCCGCACGGACGACCCCGACTGTCAGCGGCTGCTCGACGGCCTGTACGCCGAGGATCTGCTGGGCGAACCGAAGGGGCCCCGGGCCGTTGTCGGCCTCGACGAGAGCGACGGCGAGGCGCAGATGCGCTACCAGGTCGCCGCGTACGCCGGACCGGGGGACGTGGACGCGAAGCTGGCCTGGCTGAGGACACTGCCCTCGACGTGCGGGGAGTTCATGTCCACCGACGTCAGAGGCGGCCAGGCGTACGTGACGGTCGTACCGGCGAAGCTGCCCGGGGTGGGCGATGCCCGTGAGGGCCTGCGGATGACGATGAGCAGTGCGGTCGACAGCGACGACGAGGACAGCGGCGAGGGATGGACGCTGACGCTGGACTTCGCCGCCGTCCGGGTCGGCGACCGGGCCGTCTCCCTCACCAACGGCGGCCTCGGCGGCGCCGCGGAGGATTCCACCCAGCAGGCCGTCCAGATCGGCACCCAACGCCTCCAGGACATCCTCGCGGGCAAACCACCCACGGAAGCCCCCACCACCACCGAGCAGGACTGACCCCACCGAGCCGCCCCAGGGGCGAAGGACCACACCGAGCGGCCCGCCGCGGCCTTCGCCACGCTCGACGCCTACCCGGCCGACACGGTCGGCGTCGACCGGCCCTGGTCGCTCGACGGGGTGGCGCCCACGGCCGACTCGCCGAGGCTCGTGCGCGCGTACGCCGGCGGCGGCGCACCGCACGTACGCGAAGCCTTACACGGTCGCGAAGATCGCCCGGGCCGGCCGCACCGTCCACGCGGCCCACCCCGAGACCCGTACCGCCATGACGCGCCCAGGTGCGGACACGATCACCGAACTCATGCGCGGGCAGGTCGACAGCCCCGTGGCCGCCCACACCGGCACCGCGGGCCTACGCACCCATTGGCAGACCCGCTACGAGGAGAACCTCAGCCTCACCGTGGCTCTGTTCGCGGAACACCCGGCCCAAGGCAGGAAGCCTGCCCTCCCGGCCCCCCCTCCCCACCTCGGCCGAAGGCCTCTCCGCCCTCGTCCCGGAGGGCGTCCGGTCCAAGATCGTCGGCGTCTCGGCGGGTGTGCCCGAGACCACGGAACCTCTTCCGGGGCTTCCTTCCGGCCAAACAAAGCCCATACTGGCTACACGATGACGAAACCCTCCGCGCCCCGGCGCCACCTGCCCACCAGCCCCTTCGCCGCCCCGGTCGTCCCCGTGGCCAAGGAATTCGCCCTCGGAGACCGCGTCTCCCACGACCAGTTCGGCCTGGGCACGATCATCGGTGTCGAAGAGGGCATCGCCATGCTCGTCGACTTCGGCTCCCGCCAGGCCCGCATCCTCAGCCCCTACACCCGCATGGACCGGCTCTGACCTGCACCTCGCTCTCGCCGTGAAGCATCTGCGTTCCGTGAAGTACCTGCACCTCGCGAAGTAACCGGACCCGGCCACCTCACCCCGCGGCTGCTGCCTGCGCAGGTTGCCGGGTTTTCGGTGTGCGGCGGTCCAGGTGGACTTCTCGTAGCGATGCGTGACGCGCACCACACCCTGCGCATCGAGGGAACCCTAGCGCCCGGATCGGAGCATTGGTGGCGGTTCGTCACCGCCGCTCCTCGGCACCTCGAACGGCCCACCCCGCTGGCTCCGTCCCCCGCCCGCCGCACAAGCTGGCCTCATGGATGTCCCGTCGAGTGAAGAGCTGCCCTTCGAGGACCTGACCGACTTCGAGAACGCGGACCGCGGGTTCATCGCGGCCCTGGTTCCGGGGATGATCACCGACGCCGAAGGGCGGGTCGTCCAGGACGTGGACGCGTACGGATTCCTCGCGGAGGACTGTCCCGCGACCGCGCATCCGAGTCTGTGGCGGCAGGCGCGGTTGTGTGCGCGGCAGGGGTTGTACGAGGTCACCGAGGGCGTGTACCAGGTGCGCGGGCTCGATCTCTCGAACATGACCCTGGTGGAGGGCAAGCGGGGTGTGGTCGTGATCGACCCGCTGATCTCGGCCGAGTGCGCGGCGGCCGCGCTCGGGCTCTACCGCGAGCACCGCGGGCCGCGGCCCGTGACCGGGCTCGTCTACACGCACTCGCACGTCGACCACTTCGGCGGCGCCCGCGGGGTGCTGCCGCACGGGAGCGAGGGCGGGGTGCCGGTGCTGGCACCCGAGGGTTTTCTGGAGCACGCGGTCAGTGAGAACGTCTTCGCCGGCAACGCGATGCTGCGGCGGGCCACGTTCATGCACGGGGCGCGGCTCCCCAAGGACCCGCGCGGCCAGATCGGTACCGGGCTCGGCACCATCACCTCCACCGGCTCCATCGGGCTCGTCCCACCGACCATGGACGTCACCCACACCGGGCAGCAGGAGACCGTCGACGGCGTGCTGTTCGTCTTCCAGCTCACGCCGGGCACCGAGGCGCCCGCCGAGATGAACTTCCTGCTCACCGAGCAGCGCGCCCTGTGCGTGGCCGAGAACGCCAGCCACACCCTGCACAACCTGCTCACTCTGCGCGGCGCCCCGGTGCGCGACGCCCGTGTCTGGGCGCGCTACCTCGACGAGACGATCGACGTCTTCGGCGACGCGTACGACGTCGCGTTCGCGTCCCACCACTGGCCGACCTGGGGACGCGAGAACGTACGCCAGTTCCTCGGCGAGCAACGCGACTTGTACGCCTACCTGCACGACCAGACCCTCCGCCTGCTCAACAACGGCCTGACCGGCCCCGAGATCGCCGAGGAGCTGCGGCTGCCGCCCGCCCTGGAGAAGTCCTGGCACGCGCGCGGCTACTACGGCTCCGTCAGCCACAACGTCAAGGCCGTCTACCAGCGGTACATGGGGTGGTACGACGGCAATCCCGCCCACCTCTGGGAACACCCGCCGACCGAACTCGCCCGCCGGTACGTGGAGTTGGCGGGCGGACCGGTGGAGGCCCTGGTCAAGGCCCGCGCGTACGTCGACGGCGGCGACCTCCGTTTCGCCGCCACCCTGCTCAACCACCTGGTCTTCGCGGACCCGTCGAACACCGCCGCCAAGGAGACCCTCGCCGGCGTCTACGAGCGGCTCGGGCACGGCGCCGAGAACGGGACCTGGCGCAACTTCTACCTCACGGCCGCCCTGGAGCTGCGCGAGGGCGCGGCCGACACCGAATACGACACCTCGGGCTCCGAGATGACGTCCGCGCTGACCGTGAGCATGCTGCTCGACTCGCTCGCCGTCCGCATCGACGGCCCGCGCGCCTGGCACGAGCACCTGACCCTCGACCTCGTCGTCATCGACGAGCAGTGCCGCCACCGGGTCAACCTCCACCACGGCGCGCTCACCCACCGCAGCATGCCGGTCCACCACACGCCGAAGCCACACGCGGATCTGACGCTGATCCTCACCCGGCCGGAACTGCTCGGGGTGCTCGAGGGCAAGGGCCTCGCGGGCGTCGAGACGGACGGCGACACCACGCTCCTGGCCCGGCTGCTCTCGTACGTCTCCGAGCCGGACAAGGCTTTCGCGATCGTGACCCCGTAACCCCGCGCGGGTCAGCGCCGCTCGTACCGGGCGGGTGTCAGAGCGGGGGCTGGGCCGGGGCCGGGCCCAGGGTTGTTGTGCCTGGGGCCGTCTGGTGGCCCAGGCCGGTGCGGTAGGCGTCGAGCGCGGCCTCGACGCGCCCCGTGCGGCGCAGCAGGTCGCCGAGGAGGCGGCACAGGTCGGCGAGGTCGCCGGCCGCGCCCGCGCGCTCCAGGAGGCTCAGCGCGCGTACGTAGTGCTCCTCGGCGGCCTCCGTGTCCCGGGCGTCCTCGGCGATGATGCCGAGGAGGCGGTGGGCGCCGGCGGAGTGCACGGCGCCGCGCTCGGGGCTGAGGTCGCCGAGCACCTCGTGCAGGAGTACGCCGGCCTCGGCCGACTTTCCGCGCCGGTGCAGCACGTCGGCGAGTTCGACGGCGACCTGGCTGGTGTAGAGGGCGGCCCGCTTGGCGGAGAGCATGGCCTGCGCCTCTCGCAACTCACTCTCCGCCCGCTCGAGTTCGCCGTTCTGCGCGTACAAATAGCCGCGCATCCAGTGGCAGTTGGCGAGTTCGGTACGGATCTGGAGCTGGCGGTAGAGCTCGGAGGCCTTGGCGAGGGAGGCGTCGGCCTCGGCGATCCGGCCCTCGGCGATCATCGTGCGGGCGACGGAGCGATGCATGCGGGCGACGAGCGCGGGGTCACCGACCTGCGGGGCGAGGGCGAGGGCGAACTCGGCGGCCTGGGCGGCACGGGCATGCGCGCCCATGTCCATGTAGGGGGCGATGACGCCGGTGTAGAGGAGCAGGAGGGCATCCGGGTCGTGCATCCCGGTGCGGTTCAGTTCGTCGAGGGTGGACTCGAACAAATAGCAGGCGTAACGGAGTTCTCCGGCGAGGTAGTGGGAGACCGCGCGGCCGCGCAGGGCGGGTACACGGTTCGGCAGCGGGGCGTCACCGAGGCGCTGCTCCGAGCTCTCGAACCGCTGCCGGGCGGTCTCCAGGTCGCCGGTCTCCAACGCGCACTCCCCGAGCCCGAGCAGCGCGGCGGCCTGCTCGGCGACGAGCCCGTGCGTGTCCGCCTCCGCGAGGAGAGCGGCGTACTGCTCGGCGGCGACCTCGGCCTCGCCGGTGGCGAGCGTGCGCTGCGCGTCGGTGAGGCGCAGCCGCAGATCGGTGGCGAGGTGGGCGGGACGCCCGGTCGCCAGTTCCTCGTACGCCACCCCGAGCTGCCCGGCGATGTGCCGCAGCGCGGACTCGGAGGCGCGCACCCGGCCCGCCTCGAGTGTGGAGATGTAGGCGGGCGTGTACGCCGGTTCCGCCAACTGCTTCTGTGTCAGCCCGCGTTCCGTCCGCAACTGCTGCACCCTGCGCCCGATGATCTCCGGGTCGTCACGCTCCGCCATGGATTAAGCATGCCATTAACCCGACTTACGCTGAGGCAAGTTTTGACTAATATCCAACTCCCCTTGCGCCACTTGCCCTTTGACACCCGGAGCCTCTACGTTAAGCGACGGATTAAGCCTGCTTAATACGCCGCTGTTGTTGCGAGGTCGCCATGCTCCGACGTATTTCCGCGCGCTACTTCAGAGGGTTCGGTGCGGCCGTCGTCGCCGTCGCCGCACTGGTCCTGGCAGCCAACGCGGTGCCGGCCCGGGCGGAACAGCCCACGGTCCCGAACGTCCAGCAGGCCACCTCCACGTCGGGGACGACCTCGGAGTAGACCGCTCCATTCGGATGCCGGTCGGTCTTAACCTGAGCCCGTGACCTCTGCCGCCGCACGTACCGCGCTGGACCTCACCGCCGACCTGCCGGTTCCGGCACTGGAGGACTTCTACCGGGACCTGCACCGGCATCCCGAGCTGTCGCTGCACGAGCACCGGACGGCCGCCGCGCTCGCGGACCGGTTCCGGACGGCGGGGCTCGACACGGTCACCGGCATCGGCGGCACCGGTGTCGTCGGAATCCTGCGCAACGGGGACGGGCCCGTCGTCCTGCTGCGTGCCGACATGGACGCCCTCCCCGTCACCGAGGCGACCGGACTGGCGTACGCCTCCGAGAAGCCCGGCGTGATGCATGCCTGTGGGCACGATCTGCACGTCACCTGGCTGGCGGGCGCGGCCGCGGCGCTCGCGGCGGGCCGGGACGCCTGGTCCGGCACCTTGATCGTCGTCGGACAGCCCGCCGAGGAGACCGGCGAGGGCGCGGCGGCGATGATCGAGGACCATCTGTACCAGCGGTTTCCTCCGCCGGATGTGCTGCTCGCGCAGCACGCCGCGCCCGGTCCGGTCGGGTTCTACGCCCATCGGCCGGGTCTGATCATGTCCGCCTCCACCGACATCGACATCGTCGTGCACGGGCGGGGCGGGCACGGTTCGCGTCCGGAGTCGACCGTCGACCCCGTGGTGACGGCCGCCTACCTCGTGACCCGGCTGCAGACCGTCGTCAGCCGGGAGATCGCGCCGCGGGACTCCGCCGTCCTGACGGTGGGGCGGATCGAGGCGGGTACCCGCCACAACATCATTCCGGCCGAGGCCCGGATCTCCCTCAACCTCCGTACCCAGTCGGAAGAGGTGCGGGAGCGGATGATCGCGGCGATCCGGCGGATCGCGGCGGGCGAGTGCCTGGCCGCGGGCTGCCCGCGCGAGCCCGAGGTCACCGTCGGCAACAGCTTCCCGGCGACGGTCAACGACCCGGACACCGACCGCCGGGTCGCCGCCGTGCACGGCGATGTCTTCGGCGCCGGGACGATCCTCGACCCCGGCCCGGCGATGGGCAGCGAGGACTTCCCGCTGCTCGCGGAGGACGACACCCCGTACTCCTACTGGTTCGTGACCAGTACCCCGCCCGACGTGTGGGACGCGGCCCCGGGGAGCGACCTCATGGAGAAGTTCGCGGCCGTGCCCAGCAACCACAGCCCGCACTTCGCGCCCGATCCGTCCACGATCGCTCCGGGCGTACGGACGCTGGTGTCGGGGGCGCTCGCGTACCTCGTCAGTCCGGCAGGACTCTCCTGAGCGCCTTGTCCAAGTCCTTGGCCAGGGCGGCGGTATCGCCCGACCCTTCGTCGCCGAACAGCTTGCCCAGTTCCGTGGCGAAGGTCTGGGTGAAGGCGCCGTAGAGCGGGGTGCGGGGCCGCTGGACGGCGCGTTGCAGCGCGGGAAGCAGGATGGTGCGGGCGTACGCGGGACGGCCGTGGTCGTCGCGCGGCATCGGGTCGGCCCGCTCCCCGGTCGGCGAGGCCGAAGGGGACAGGGCGGGCGAGGACGCGGACGAGGCCGCGTCCGGGGTCCGTGCCGAGCCGCACGTCACGTCGTCGGCCGTGTACGCGGAGACCCGGGTGGCCGCGAACCCGGCGTCGAGCAGACAGCGTTCGCTCTCCTTCCCGGTGAGGAACCGGATCAGCTCCTGTGCCTTGTCGGCGTGCTGGGACGACTGGGTCACCGCCAGGTTCTGCCCGCCGAGCACCGCCCCGCCGGGCAGCGGAGCCACGCCGAGTTGCTTGTCGGTCAGGGACTGGTGCAGCGTGCGGTACGCGTAAGGCCAGTGGCGCAGGAACGCCGTACGTCCGTCCGCGAAGTCGGTGAGCGACTCGGCCTCGTTGGAGCGGATCGCGTCCCCGAGTGTGTACGCGCCCTGTGTACGGGCGCGCAGCTCCGCCAAGCCGTCCGTCAACTGCTGCACGGTGGCGGTGTAGTGGCCGTCGGCGTCGGTGAGGCCGACGCCGTACCCGGCGGTGGCCGCGAACGCCTCGATGCCGTTGACCGTACGGCCCTCGTACGGACCGAGCTGCGTGGTCCAGCCCTTCTCGTACCCCGTCGGCCGCTCCTTGCCCGGCTCCTCGATCGTGTCGGTCAGGTTCCGCAGCCGCTGCCAGCCGACGCCCTCCTTGCTCAGGTCGGTGTCCTGGACGTCCGCCTGCTCGAGGTGGTCCCGGCGGTAGTAGAGCAGTCCGACGTCGCTGTTGAACGGCACGGCGTACACGGAGTCGTCCCAACGGGCCGTGCTTGCCACCGACTTGATGACGTCGTCGTCGACCAGGCCGTCCGGCAGCGCGCGGATCAGGTCCGCGGCGGCGAACTCCGGCACCCATGTCACGTCGAGGTTGACGACGTCGTACTCCGCGCTGCCGGACTGGAGTGCGCCGAGGAGCTGGCTGCGCTGTGCGTCGGCGGAGCCCGGGAGTTCGACCAGACGGGCCTCGAAGCCGGTGTGCTCCTTCTTCTGCCGGTCGTTCCACGCGTCGATGAGTTGCTGACGGATGCCGCCCTTGCCGGTCACGTCCCGCCCGCTGGCCACGACGATGTCCCCGGAGGTCCCGGGGGTGGCCTCGGCGCCGGACCGCTCCGGGCCGCCGCCGGTGCAGCCGACGCCGGCGGTCAGCAGCAGAGCCAGCGCCAACGGGCCCCCGTACCTGCGGAACTTGCCGCTACGCCTCACTCGTCCCCCGTTCCCGTGCGCGCGACCTCGTCCCGCAGACCCGCCACGAGGTCGCCCTTGGTGTCCAGGCAGCGCCCGCCGCTCGCGTCGGAGATCCGCCGGTCCGGCCTGCCCTTGGCGCAGCCGCCGCTGTCCAGAGCCGCCATGACGACCGGAACGCCCTTGCCGCCGGCCGACTCGAGCAGGTCGTCCAGCCTGCCGTCCGTGGTCAGGTGGTTGTTGTCCTCGTCATCCGTCAGGAAGACGATCAGTTCGGGGCGGTCGTCGTCCTTGCCCTTGCGGTCCATGGTGTCCAGTGCCGCCCTCAGCGCGCCGTACGGATCGGCTTCCGCGTCCCGGACCACGGCCTTGCGGTCGATGACACGCTCGGCGTCCTGGCGTTTGTGGGGGCCGAAGGGCAGCAGTTCGCCGTAGGGGCTCCGGCCGGGGGAGGCGACGGCCCAGACGCCGTACTCGTCCTGGTCGCTGAGCCCGTCGAGGGACTGTTTCAGGATGCCGGGGGCGCCGCCGGGCCCCTCCCACAGGTCGCCCATCGAGCCGGAGCTGTCGAGCAGGAAGAGCACCCGGCCGGGGCCCTTCGCGTTCCGGTACTGGTTCAGGGCCGTGTCCATCACGCCTGCGGTTGCGGGGTTCGCGCGCGCGCCGGGGTTGGCGATCAGCCCGGCGACGTTCACGTTGTTCGCGCCGTTGGCGCCGGTCGCGCCGGTCGCGTCGCGGCCGGCGAGGAAGGCGCGGGAGCCGGAGGGGGCGCGGAAGCCGTCCGCGCCGAAGACGGCGAGACCACCGCGCGGCTTGCCGCCGTTGCCGCCACCACCGCCACTGTCGTCGCCCTGGTTCTCCGCGTCCGTGAGCCAGTCGTGGAACCTGCGCACCGCGTCGTCGCGCGCCGCCTGGTCGCGGTCGCCGTCGGTCCAGCGGACGCGGACGAAGGTGGGGGTGAGGCCCGGCACGTCGTCGGGGTACTCGGCCGTCCGCGGCTCGCGCGTCGTACCGTCGCAGCCGACACCGCTCACCATCAGGAACTCCGGTACGAGGGCCGCCGTACGCGCGTCCACGTCCCTCTTGTCGGACAGGGTGCAGAGCAGGTCCCCGGCCGTCGGCGAGGGCGGTCCGGTCTGGGCCACGCTCCCCTCGGCCCGGCCCACGTCGGCCTCGCCGGTGCCGTACAGGCCGATCGTGGCCAACAGCGCGGAGTCGGTGTTCGCCGGGTCCGGGCGCCGTACGTCGGCGGTCTTCTCCCGCGCCGTCAGCTTCTGCCGCAGGCCCACGAGCGAGTCGCCGGTCCGGTCCCCCGACTCGGCCTCGGCGATGTCCTGCGGCACGGAGAGCACCATCGGGGAGTACGCGAACGGCTCCGCGTCCGGCTCCAGCGTCACGTAGCTCCGCGCGACCCCGGAGGGGCGCGCCCGCTCCGCGGTCGCGGACGTGGCCGGGATCCAGATGTCGGGCTGGGGCCCGATGTCGCGCTGCGGGTCGGAGTCGCCGCCGACCGGCCGCTGCCAGGGGTCGGAGTGGTCGCGCAGGCCCGCGACCACGGCCGCCGAACCCGCGCTGTACACCGTGATCCCGCTGCGTCGGCAGCCGTCGCCGGTGGTGTTCGCCGCCGAGGTGAGATAGGTGTCGGCCGCCTTGCGAACGGTGGACTCGAGGTCCGGGTCGGTGAGCAGCCGCAGTTCCAGGGGCGGGCCGCAGGAGGACTGGTCGGACGGCGCGCCACTGAGGACGAAGTAGCCGGCGAGGCCGACGCCGGCGAGGAGGCTGAGGACGACGACCACGGTGACGGTCGGGTTCGAGGTCCGGGACCGGATGCCGGCCCGGATACGGGACAGTGCCCGGGGGACCCTGGCCGCGGGCCCCGCCGTACGGCGGCGGATCCGGTCGGCGGTGGCTCCCCCACGCCAGGGGTGTCGGAAACCGTGAACACTTCGGGCCGAAGTGTTCACGGTTTCCGAGGAGGGTCCCCCCGGCAGCGGATTCGCCGACAGCGTCGTACGGGGACGGCTGGGCCCCAGGCGGGCGAGCACGCGCCGCCTCCACCAAGGCGGGAGCCCGGGCTCCACCACCGTCGAAGACCCGGACCCGGACCCGGGTTCGAGTCCGAGTTCGCGTCCGGACTCAGGTTCGGGCTCGGGCTCGGGTTCCTTTGAGGCCGACCCCCGTTCCCGTACCCCCAACAGCACGTCCACCGCCGGATTCTCCGTCCGGCTCTGCGGCTCCCAGGGCTCCCCGCGTTCGGTCCTGTGGTGGGTGGACAGGTACGTCCTGAGCGCCTCCGAGACGGCCAGGAAGTGGATCTCGTCGTCCTGCCCCTCGATGCCCTCCGTCAGCAGTTCCGCGAGCCGCGCGGTGAACGGCGTGGCCGTGTCGCCGTGCCCCGCGTCGATCCGGTGGTTGGCCTGCACGCTCATCAGCACGGAGACGCGCCGTCGGACATCGGGCCGCTCCACGGCCTCCCACACCCGGGCGGCGTTGCCCGCGTTGCAGCAGTCGAGGACGACCACGATCCGCTGCGCGCGGCTGTTGGCGAGGAACCTCAGCACGTTGGTGAACGGAGCGGCGCCCTCGAACCCCGCTGTCTCGCCCCGGACGATCTCCGCGTCGCGCATCTGGAGCCACAGCTCGTCGCCCGCGCTGGGCACGGCGCCGTGTCCGGCGAAGTAGAGCAGGAGCAACCCCTCCGCGGTGTCGACGGCCGTCCGCAGCGACTGGCGGAACTCGCCGAGCCGCGGCGACCGCGCGACGGTGATCTCGCTCGGTCTGACGACTCCGCCCCGTTCCAGTGCGCGCAACAGCACGGAGAGGTTGTGTGTGACGGCGGGCAGCGGGCCCGGGACGCCATGGCGGTGCTTCGGCCGCGTGAACTCGTACTCGGACACGCCGACCAGCAACGCCCGGTTCGGTTTCCCCCGCGGGTCGAAGCGGTCCACCCGACTACCTCTCGTCGGGGTCCACGGGATCGACGTGGGCGGTGGGCGGATCGCCGCTCTCCACGGAGCCGCGGTTGTCGCGCCAGGCCCCCACGGCGCTCGTCACCCGCGCCAGCAGATCCTTGAAGACCGCCTCCGCGGCCGCCCCGACCAGCACCAGCACGATGTCCATGCCGACGCCCATGGGCGTGCCGCGCTCATCGGTCCCGGCGCGCTCCTCGATTCTGAGGTCCCCGCCGGCGATCAGCTCCTCCAGCGGTTTCTCCCGCTCCAGCCACTTCTTCAGGGCGCCGACGTCACTGTCGCTCGCCGTCCCGTCCAGCCGCACGCGGATGGCCCGGGGCGCCGCACCCTCCCCCTCAGCAGTCATGACACACCATCATGGCAGCGCGGGCGCCCCCGGGGGAGGCTCTCGACAGAGGTGAGGGGAGCACTCCCCCGGCGCTCCCGGGACCCCTGTGCCCCCTGTTGTCAGTGGCATGACTTAGTCTTCGCTCATTCGCCACAAGCGGCTCACAGGTCACGCACGACCGGAACACGGCCCGCATCGGTGGCGCCCACATTTTCATTCGTACCGGGGGGTTCGAATCAGCGTGCGTATGCGCACTCTTCCCATCGCCACGGCGTTCGCGGTCGTCTTCAGTTCCGCCGCCCTGGCCATCGGCACGGTCACCACCGCGGCCGCCGACTCCACCAAGATCCTGCCGGTCATGGCGACCGGCGACCTCGTGGTGGACGGCATCCACCAGCACGTCTTCGTCAGCGACCCGCGCAACGGCAAGATCGTGGTCACCAACTACAGCGGGACGGTCGTCAAGCAGGTGACGTCCCTGCCGGGCGTCACCGGCCTGGCGCTCTCGGCCGACTCGGGCACCCTCTACGCCGCCGCGCGCGACGACGACTCGATCGTCGCCATCGACACGGCGACGCTGACGGAGTCCGCGCGCTACCCGACGGGCACCGACACCGAGCCGGAGTACCTCGCCACCGCGGGCGGCAAGATCTGGTTCGGGTACGGCACCACGGACAACGGGAACATCGGCTCCCTCGATCTGACCGGCGCCGAGCCCGTCATCACCCTGGACCAGGACGCCGCCTCCGACTGGCGGGACGCCCCGCGCCTGGCCGCCACGCCGGGCGCGCCGAACGCGCTGGCCGCGGGAGACCCGTCCTCCTCCTCGCTGCTCGCGGTGTACGACGTCGCCGCCGGCACCGCGGCCCGGACCGCGTTCATCGACCACAACCACGGTCACACCAACGACCTCGCGTTCACTCCGGACGGCAGCAAGGTCATCACGGCCAACGGGGACGACCGCGACTGGGTCTGGCAGACCTCGGACCTCTCGGCGGCCGGCTCCCTGCCCACCGAGCACTACGCCAACGCCGCCGCCGTCGCGCCCGACGGCACCGTCGCCGCGGGCTCCGACTCCTGGTACGACCCGGATGTGCACGTCTTCACGCCGGGCTCCACCACCCCGGTCCGGCAGTACGACTTCCCGAACACCGGTGAGCACAGCGGTTCGGACGTGCTGGCCGCCGGCGCGCTGGCCTGGCAGCCGGGCGGCACCGGCCGTCTGTTCGCGGTGTCGTCCAACAGCGAGGGCGTGTACTCGCTGCGGGTCCTGGACGCCCCCACCAAGTCGAAGCCGACGCTGACGGTCACCGCGCCCGCGAGCGCGACCCGCGCCAAGTCCCTCACCGTCAGCGGCACGCTCACCGGGACCCTGCCGCTGCCCGCCGGGACCCCGCTCACCGTCACCCGCACCGACCTGGAGTCGCCGAACGGCAAGTCGCTCGGCACCAAGCCCCTCGGCTCCGGCGGCAAGTTCTCCTTCAAGGACACCCCGCCCGCGGGCGGCAAGGTGAAGTACAAGGTCTCGTACGCGGGCGACGCCACGCACACCTCCGCGTCCGGCGCCTGGACGGTGGACGTCTCGCGCGCCTCGACCTCCCTGACGCTGAACAACAACCGCAAGGTGTACGCGTACGGCGCCGACGTGAAGTTCACGGCGCACCTCGGCTCGACCTACAAGAACCGCTCGGTCCAGATCTACGCCGACCCCTACGGCGGCGACAAGCCCAACAAGCTGGTGAAGACCGGCAAGGTGAACTCGTCCGGGAACCTCTCGGTGTGGCTCGACCTCAAGCGCGACGCCAAGATCACGGCGAAGTTCACGGGCGACTCCCGCTACAAGCCGAAGACCGTGAGCGTCACCGTCGGCGCCCGGGTGAAGGTGTCCACGGCGATCAGCGGCCAGTACAAGAAGAAGTCGGTGTACGGCCAGACGTACCACTACTTCCACAAGTCCAAGGACCCGCTGTTCACCACGACGATGACGGCGTACCCGAACCGTCAGCAGCAACTGCAGATGGAGCTCTACTACCAGGGCACCTGGTACGACGCCGGCAGCCAATACTTCAAGCTGGACTCCGCGGGCGTCTCCAAGGTGCGGCTCGACGGCACCCACGAGACGGGCTACCGCATGCGGGTGCGCTCCTCGTACTACAACAACACGTCGGGCGACAGCGTGAACTCGACGACGCACGGCGCCTGGAAGTACTTCATCTTCACCAGCTGACACCGCAGTTGAACGGGTGTCACACCTGCGCCTGAAGCCGGCTGAGGTGCCGCTGGACGTGGTCCAGCGCGCCTCGCCGGCGTCCCGGAACGCGCAGGCGCAAGTCGGCCAGCGCGGGCCCGAGTTCACGGGCCCCCGCAGGGTCGCCGATCCGGCCCCACTGGTGGTGGGCCCGGTCCACGGCCGACTCCACGGCCGGGTCGTCGGGGGACTGCCCCGCGTCGAGGCGCGTGGTCGCCACCACCAGCCAGATCCGGCAGCTGCCCGCCGCGTCCCCCGCGAGCATCGCCAGGTCCGCCCGGACCTCCGCCCAGTGCAGGGCCTGTTCGGACGCGGCGCCCGAGGTGCGTCTCGCATCCTGTTCCCAGCGCGCGGCCAGCGTCGCGGCCTCGTGGTGGCGGCCCGCCTGCGCGGCGGCGGTGATCGCGGCATGCGGGTCCGGGACCACGGGCACCCACGCCTGGCTCGCAAGGACGATCCCCGGCTGCCCGCCCTCGGCGTCGGCGGCGGCACGGACCACCGACTGATGGTGCAGCAACGGCAGTTCGGGCCGGTGGCCGCTGCGCAGGATGGTGGCGACGGCCTTCATGTACGCCGGTGACGCCACCGTGCGCCGGCGCGGCGGCGGGGCGACGCGGCCGTACAGGCTGACGCCCGTCCCCACCGTGAGGCTGCCGGCGCTCGTCGTGCTCGTCGTGCTCGTCGCCAGGTACTCCCAGGTCTCCGCGTCGGCGTGCAGGTCGACCATGAGCGTGGTGCTGCCCGGCGGGCGCAGCCGCAGTTCCTCGGTGATCCAGTGCCAGGGGAAGCCCGTGTAGCGGACGGTCGCCGGGGTGGTGCGGGCCAGCGCGAGGTGGGGCAGGCGCTGGCGGCGGTCCAGTTGGAGCTGGCCCGTCACGAACATCGTCAGCGGGCCGGGGGCCGTCGCCGCCGCGCGCAGCCGGGTCAGGACCGCCTGCGGCTCCAGCGGGTCGGCCAGTTCCACCACGTTCGCCGTGTCCGTGCCGGACAGCACCGCGGGGGACACGGCCGCGAGCACGGGGAGCACGGACGCCGCGTCCACCAGACGCCCCTTGCCCACCGGCGAGGCCGCGAGGAGCAGCACGGTTCCGGGCATCGTTTCCTCCCCCATCGATCACTTACGTCAGCACCGTAGCCGCTGCGCGTGCAAAGGGGGGACGGCGGAGTGCAAACGCCCGCCTATGGCTGGGCTTGCCCCCACTTCTTCGGCTGTCGGGGGCGTCGTACGGCGAAGATCGTGGTGTCGTCGGCCAGTCGGCCGCCGCAGTGCCGCAGTGTGCCGTCGCGGACGAACTGGACGAGGTACTGGGGCTCCGCGGCGCGCGCGTCCTCGGCCAGGGCGCGGGCGACGCGGTCGCGGAGGGGGAAGAACTCACCACCGGCGTCGCGGGCCTCGGTGACACCGTCGGTGACCAGGAGCAGGGTCTCGCCGGGAGCCAGCCGGACGCTGAGCACGGGCGGCGGGCCGTACGCCAACTCGCTCAGACCGAGCGGGAGACCGTCCCCGGGCGGCAGCGAGCGCACGCCGTCGGGGGCGATCACGAGCGGCGGTTCATGGCCGAAGTTGACGATCTCGATGGTGTTCTCGTCGGCTTCCGGAAAGCCGACGAGGATCCCGGTGGCGAAGCGGTCGCCGTCGTCGTCGCCGAGCGCGACGTGGTAGCGGACCTGCCGGAGCATCCGTACCTCCAGGCGGTCGGCGACTGTGCTGAGCAGCGGCTCGTGGTACGCCGCCTCGCGGAACGTGCCCAGCAGCGCGGCCGCCGCCTCCACCGCGCCGAGCCCCTTGCCCTGTACGTCACCGAGCAGGACGCGGGTGCCGTACCGGCCGGGCTGGATGTCGTAGAAGTCGCCGCCGACGCGGGCCTCGCTGTCCGCGGCGAGGTACACGGCCGCGTGGTCGAGGTCGCCCCAGCCCGGCGCCAGCGGGCGCAGGACGACGCGCCGGGTGGTATCGACGACGTCCTGCATGTGCAACATGCGCCGCTCGCCGCGGACGCGGACCACGCAGGCCAGCACGGCGAGGATGCCGCCGACGGTGACGAGGATGAAGTCGGGCACGCCCGTCTGGGACTGCTCCTCCCAGGACGCGTCCACCATGATGTAGGTGGCCACCGAGAGCACCACGAACACCACCGTGCCCCACACCCCGCAGATCGCCGCCGCGATACCGGGCACGAGCACGATCCAGGAGATGAACCGGAAGTCGTCGGAGGTGTTCCAGTCGAGCACCCCGATGGCGACGAGCAGCAGCAGCGGCGGCACCCAGGCGACACTGCGGCCACGCACGCGCAGCAGCGTCTGCCGCTGGACGAAGTCCGCCCGCCCGGCGGGAGGTGGTTCGAGCGTGGATCTCGGGCCGTCCACCTCGCCGCACCGCCTCGTTCCTCGTATGTGTCCTCTTGTCCGTGTGCGCCGTCAGTACGCGACCGACATCCGGGTGCGCGGGTACGCGTCCTGCTCCAGCTCGTCGACGAAGGCGATCGCGTAGTCCTCGGCGGTGATCCGGCTGTTGCCGTGCTCATCGGTGAGCAGCTGGTCACCTCCCAGCCGGAACCGGCCGGTACGGGTGCCGGGGCCGATCTCCGCGGCGGGCGAGACGTAGGTCCAGTCGACGTCGTGGACGGTGCGGTAGAAGGAGAGGGCTTCGCGGTGGGCGAGCGCCTCGGCAAGGTAGGCCTCGGGGAAGCCGGGCTGGTCGAGCAACGCCTGTCCGGGCGCGATCTCCAGGCTGCCCGCGCCGCCGACGACCACGAGCCGGCCCACTCCGGCCGCCCTGGCGCCCGCCACCAATGCCTCGTTGATCGCGAGGAAGGGCGCCGTGGGGTCCGTACCGTCCCTGGGTGGCACACACGCCGAGGCCATCGCGTCCGCGCCCGCCGACAGCTCCGCCACCTTCACCGCGTCGGAGGCGTCCGCGGCGGTCGCGGTGACCCCGGGGATCGGGGACTGCCCGGACCGGCTCACGGCCACGATCTGGTGCCCGCGCGACGACGCCTCCGTGGCGATACGGCTGCCGACCATGCCGGTGGCGCCGAAGAGTACGAGCTTCATGAAACTCAGCGAAACACGTGGCCAGGGCCCCCGCATCCCGACTTGCCACCCGCTCGGGCGGGGTGTGCCCTGGAAGGCAGGGGCGAGGAGAGAGGAGTGCTCCCATGGCTCACGCGGCATCTGCCTCATCGGCGTCAGGGGCACGAGGCACATCAGGCGCAGTAGGTACATCAGGCATGTCCGGCACGTCAGGCACATCTGGAACGCCCGACATCTTCGACGCGCGCACCCACGCCATCGCGAAGTGGGCGGTGCCCGTCGTCGGCGGGCTCATCTACGGGTACTGGGCGGCGGCCATCAACCGCGACGCCGGACCGATCACGGGCTGGAACATCCTGTTCGGGTTCGTGGTCGCGATCGTGGCCGCCGCCGCCTACATCGGCGTCCGCAAGGTGGCGACGCTGCTGAAGCGCGAACTGCACGCGGTGCTGTGGGCCGCCTTCGCGGGCATCGCCTTCGGCTTCCTCTACAACCAGACCGGTGAGACCGTGCTGCGGTCCACGCTCATGTCGCTGGCGGTCGCGGCGGGCGTGTTCGCGGTGAGCTTCTACCGCTACTACACGCACGAGGACGCGGAGGGACACCCGGACACGCGGTAGAACCGTGACGCGGGTGCGGTCACGCAGATGTGCGGCACATGGCGCACGGGGCCCCGGCAGGCTGCCGGGGCCCCGTGCCATCCCTCACTCACCTACCCCCTGGGAGCAACTCCCAGGAGCCCTAGAAGAAGCCGAAGCCCAGATTCGAGCAACCGTGCACGCCCCGCCCGTACGTGTCCACGAACGCGGCGCTGACCCAGCCCCGCGCCCCGACGAGCCAGTACCAGGTCGAGATGCCGAAGACGCTGTCCCCGCGTACCGCGCACTCGACAAGGTCCAGGCTGCCCGGCGAAAGCCGGTAGACCACGGATGAGTTCGCGGTGGGCAGCTGTCGTACGTTCAGGACTCCGCCGGAGCGGATGATGCCCCATACGGGGTTGTTGGAGCCGCCGTTGGCGCTGATGTGCGCAGGGTTGCCGCTGATGTGTGCGGGCGGGGCCGCCGCCGTCGAGGTGCCCGCCGTCACGGCGGTCACCACCGCGCCGGTGAGCAGGGCCGCGGCAAGGGTCCGCAGGGTCGGATTGGTCCGCATGTAGGCCTCCTTCTCCCCAGACCAGGTAACACCCGTTCGGGTGAGCCCTCCACCGGAGAGGGTGTCGGCCGTGCGGTTACTGGGCTCCGGGCGGATCGACGCGCGGGCTTCGTACGGATCGGCCGGGCCTGTTCGTACGGCTTGTCATATGCGCCCATATGCAGGCACACCGCTCGCACTCACCGTCCATGCGGCCTTGCCTGATGGGGTGTCCCCACGTGTCCGGAGCACCCTGTCGGCCGCCCTCATCGTCCTCGCCTGCCTGCTCGCGCCGCTCGGCGCGCTCTCGACCTGGGCGACGTACGACATCGGGAACAGCGGCCGGTACGAGGCCGCGATGGCGCCGCTCGCCGCCGACGCGGACGTGCGGGAGGCGATCGCCGACGCCGTCACCGACGGGATCCTGCGCGAAGTCCACGTGGGGCCGGCGCTCCAGGATCCGGTGCACCACTTCCTGCGGGACGCCGTGCGCTCGTTCACCCGGACACCGGCGTTCCGCACGGCGTGGGAGGCGGCGAACCGGGCCGCGCACGACGCCGTGATGCGGGCGCTGCGCAGTGACCGCGAGGGGGCCGTGACGATCGATCTCGCGCCCGTCACCGAGCTGCTGAAGAGTCACCTCACCGCCGAGAACGTGCCGTTGGCGAACCGTATCCCCGTCGAGCACACCGAGATCACGGTGTTGCGGGCCGATGATCTGGCCGAGCTCCGGAAGGGGTTCCACATGTTCGAAGTCGCCGGTTTCTGGCTCCCGGCCGCGGCGGCCGCCCTCGCCGTGACCGGCGTCCTCGTCGCGGTGTGCCGCAGGCGGGCGCTCCTCGCGACGGGGCTCGGCACGGCGCTGGGCGCCGCGCTGCTCGGCGTCGCGGTCGCCGTCGGCCGCCGGCTCACGATCGCCGAACTGCCGCCCGGCGTGTCCCCCGCGGCGGTGGGCGCGGTCTACGACGCCCTCACGGACACCCTCCGCCTCGTCTCCTGGGCCCTGGCCGCCCTCGGCGTCGCGGTGACGCTGACCGCCCTGCTCACGGCCGCGTACGCGCGACATCGGCGAGCGTCCGCAGCGCCCGCACAAGCTCCGGGGGAGTAGCCGACGCGAGTCCGAGCCTGACCGCGTCCGGAGCCGCCTGGGCGGAGAAGGCCGAGCCCGGGGTCACCGCGATCCCCCGCACCGCCGCTGCCGCCGTGAACATGTCCGCCCGCCAGGGTGCGGGCAGCTCCCACCAGGCGCAGTACGCCCGTGGATCGGCCCGTACGCGGAACCCGGCGAGGTGCTCGGCGACGAGCCGCTGACGCCGCGCCGCGTCGGCGCGCTTGGCCCGGACCAGGCGGTCGACCGTGCCGTCGGCGATCCAGCGGACCGCGGCCTCCAGGGCGAAGCGTCCCGCGGTCCACGCCCCGGAGCGCAGGGCCGCCGCCACGCCGTCGACCCGGCCCTCCGGGGCGACGAGGAAGCCGAGCGTGAGTCCGGGCGCGACACGCTTGGAGAGGCCGTCGACGACGTAGGTGCGCTCGGGGGCGTACGCGGCGAGCGGGTCGAGGCCGCCCTCACGTGCGTCACGTCCGTCACGTCCGTCATGTTCGCCATGAAGGAAGGACCAGACGCGGTCCTCGACGAGGGGAAGGTCCACGGCCCGTGCCACTGCCGCCAGTTGGCGGCGGCGCGCGTCCCCCATCGTCACCGACGTCGGATTGTGCAGCGTCGGCTGGACGTACACGGCGGACAGCGGCGCCGAGCGATGGGCCGCGGCGACGGCGTCCGGGCACAGGCCCTGTTCGTCCATGGCGAGCGGGACCAGGGTGTGACCCAGGCGCGTCGCGATCTCCTTGACCAGGGGATACGTCAAGGACTCGACACCGACGCGGCCTCCCGGACGGACAAGGGCGGCGAGCGCGGCCGCGATGGCCTGGCGGGTGTTGCCGGCGAAGGCCAGCCGGGACGGGGCGGGGCGCCAGCCCGGGGTGGCGAGGAGGGCGGCGGCGGCCTCGCGGGCGGGGGCCGTACCGGTGGCGGGCGCCGTGCGCAGGGACTCCGCGAGGACGTCGGGGCGCAGCAGCGGGGCGAGGGCGGGGGCCAGCAGCTCCGACTGGCCGGTCACGGACGGGTAGTTGAGCTGCATGTCGACCATCGCGGTGGCGGCCGTCGGCTCGGTGAGCGCACGACCCGAGGGCACCGGGGCGGCGCGGACGAACGTGCCGCGCCCGACCTCGCCGACCACCAGCCCGCGCCGCACCAGTTCCCCGTACACCCGCCCCGCCGTCGACCCGGCGATCCCGCGCCGCCGGGCGAACGCCCGCTGCGGGGGCAGCCGTTCGCCGGGCTTGAGCCGCCCTGCGGCGATGTCGTCGGCGAGCCGATCGGCGATGCGCCGGTAGTCGTCCACGCGGCGGTGATCGTCCACGCGACGCTGATCGCCCATTCCACGTTGATCACCCACGCGACAGCCCCCTCAACCCACCCGCATTGCACCGAGGGCAAAGATCTTATTGCACCGAGGAGTTGGCCGGACCTAGGGTCGTGACCATGGCACCCTTCCTCGCGTACGAGGACAAAGGGGGCGTCGGCTCGTCGGCGCTCCCTCTCGTCCTGATCCACGGCCACCCCTTCGACCACACCATGTGGGCCCCGCAGATCACCGCGTTCTCCCCCACCCGCCGCGTCATCGCCCCGGACCTGCGCGGCTACGGCGCGTCCCCGGTGGTCCCCGGCATCACCCCGCTCGCCACCTTCGCCGAGGACATCGCGGCGCTCCTGGACGACCTGGGCGTGACCGAGTTCGTGCTGGCCGGGCTCTCCATGGGCGGGCAGATCGCGATGGAGTGCCACCGGCAGTTCCCGCAGCGGATCCGGGGGCTGGTGCTGGCCGACACGTTCCCGGCGGCCGAGACACCGGAGGGCAGGAAGGCCCGCGCCGACATGGCGGACCGGCTGCTGCGCGAGGGGATGCGGGGCTACGCCGACGAGGTGCTGCACAAGATGGTCGCGCCGTACGCGGACGCGGAGGTCGCGGCGCACGTGCACCGCATGATGACCGCCACACCGGCCGAAGGCGCGGTGGCGGCCCTGCGGGGGCGGGCGGAACGCCCCGACTACCGCGACCTGCTGACCCGGGTCACCGTCCCGGCCCTCGTCGTCGTGGGCGCCGACGACGAGTACACCCCGGTCTCCGACGCGGAGGCGATGCACGCGGCGCTGCCCGACTCGACGCTCCGCGTGGTCGAGTCGGCGGCCCACATGCCGAACCTGGAGCGGGCGGAGGAGTTCAACGGGGCGCTGGCGGAGTTCCTGACCCGGGTGGAGAACAGCCCCCGGCCGACCGGGTGACCCATTCGGCCCACCCCGAGTGCGGCCCCGCCTCCCCCGGGCGAACCTGCGGGTGAGCTCCCGGCCCCGAGGAGGCCCCCATGACTGCTCAGCACACCGTGACCCCCACCCCCCAGCCCCCCGGCGGCTCGTCCTGGGCCCTGGGCGGCACGGTCTTCGCCGGCGTCCTGATGATGGTCATCGGCGTGGTGGGCGTGCTCAACGGCATCGCGGGGATCGCGTCGAACGACGTCTACCAGCGCATCGGCACCTACATCTACGAGTTCAACCTCACCACCTGGGGCTGGATCCACCTCGTCATCGGCGTCCTGGTGGCCGTCACCGGCTGGGGCATCCTGAAGGGCGCGGCCTGGGCACGCGGCGTGGGCATCGGCCTCACCGCCCTCTTCATGATCGAGTACTTCTTGTTCCTCCCCTACGCCCCCGTCTGGTCCGTCATCGCCATCGCCCTCGCGGTCTTCGTCATGTGGTCTCTGGCCACGGCGGACCGCACCTCCATCACGCCGTAACCCGGTCCGCGTCAACCATCCCCCCGCCCCTCCCGTCTTTGAGGAAGGATTCCCCACCCCACTCGAGCCAGCGGAAGGCCGGGACTTGGACACTGCGGCAGCCGACTGGGCGGGCCCGGACGAGCGGGAGCGGCGGCGGTCGCGCGGACGGACGGCCGGGGCCTGGGCGGCCGGACTGCTGCTGGCCGGGGTGAGTGTCGTGGTCGGATGCCGGGCCGCCGACACCGACGGGATCACCCCCGTGCCGCAACTGCTCGCCTTCCTGCCCTGGCTCCTCGCACCGACCGGACTCGGCCTGGTGTTCGCGCTGTTCGCGCGATGGCGGGTCGGGATGCTGTGGGGCGTGCTGGTGCTGGGGGCGCTCGCCTGGTTCATCGAGCCGTACGGCAAGACCGGTCAGCCGAGTGGGGCTTCCCTCGCCGAGCTGCGGGTGATGACCTCCAACGTGCAGTTCGGGGCGGGAACGGAGTCACTGATCGCCGCCGTCGAACGGCAGCGGCCCGACATCGTGTTCGTCCAGGAGTGCGAGACCACCTGCTCCACCGCACTCCGGAACACCTTCCAAGGGGGCGCGTATCCCTACCGCGCCTCCGTCGAGGGCGCCGGGTCCGACGGATCCTTGATCATCAGCCGGTTCCCGCTCACCAGAGCGGACGGCGTGCGCGGGACGATGGGGATGCCGGGAGCCGTGGCCGACGTCGACGGGCATGCCGTACGGCTCCAGCTCGCGCATCCCATGCCCCCGCTGCCCGGACAGCTCGACGTGTGGCGCGACGAACTCGGCGAACTGCGCGACTACGCCGCCGGGGACAGGAACACCCCCACCATCCTCGCCGGGGACTTCAACGCCTCCCAGGACCACGCCGCGTTCCGCCGCATCCTCGACACCGGCCTGCGCGACGCCTCCCGGCTGGCGGGCTCCCCGCGCACCCCGAGCTGGCCCGCCCCGACCACTCCCACCCTCGGCGCCCAGATCGACCACGTCCTCGTCTCCGAGGACTTCTCCGCGGACAAGGCCACCTTCTTCGGCATCACCGGCAGCGACCATCGCGCGCTCGTCGTCGATGTCGTCCTCCACCAGCGAAAATGAACCCGGTAGCGGTCGCGCGGTGCGACCATAATGGGGCCATGTCCCGCCAGTTGCCCATCGGCCTCAGCCCTCCCGACTGGCTGGCCAGGAACCTCCGGCCGGAGCCGGCCCCCGTCCCCTGGGCCGCCGCCGCCCGCGCCGCGATCGCGATGGCGCTGCCGCTCGCCATCGGCCTCGCGGTGGGCAACCCCGCCTACGGCGCCCTCGCCTCCATGGGCGCCCTGTCGGGCGTCATCGGCGACACCGCGGACGCCTATCGCATGCGCATCCTCAACATCGCCGTGCCCCAGCTCTTCGGCGCGATCGGCGTCACCATCGGCGCGCTCGTCCACGGCCACGGCTGGGTCGCCGTCGGCGCGCTCACCGGCGTCGCGCTCATCTCCGGGATGATCTCGACGATCGGCTCCGTGGCCTCCGTGTCCGGGCTGTTGCTGCTCCTCAACTGCGTCATCGGCGCCGGGCTGCCGCTGCCGGGCGCGTGGTGGCTGGCGCCCCTGCTGATGTCCGGCGGCGGCCTCCTCGTCCTCGCGCTGGCGCTGCTCGCGTGGCCGCTGCGCTCGGGCGTACCGGAGCGGGCGGCCGTCGCACAGACGTACCGGACGGTGGCGGACCTGCTCGCCGCGAGCGGCACCGACGCCTACGACGACCTGCGCATCGCCGTCACCCGGTCCCTCAACAAGTCGTACGACCTCGCCCTCGCCCGGCGCGCCTTCCACCACGGCCGCAGCCACGACCTCGTACGGCTGCTGGCCCAGCTGAACGCCATCTCGCCCGTCGTCGAAGCCGCTCCGGCCGCCCACCAGTTCGGCGAACCAATGCCCCCCGAGGTCCCCGACGCCGTACGCCATCTCGCCGACGCCGTCGAGACCGGCTACACCGGGCCGATAGGGCTCCGGCTCCCGGTCGCGACCAACGAGACCTCGCGCGCCGTCAATCACGCCCTGCGGCACGCCGCCGATGTCGTCACCGACCAGTCCGCCGGAACCAGGGACCCACGCAACCTCGACGACCGGCTCGGCCGGCCCGCCGCCCTGCGCATCCGCGGCGCGCGCGCCGCGCGCAACGTCGTCATGTCCGCCGCCTCCTGGCGCTACGGCCTGCGCCTCGCCCTGTGCATCGGCCTCGCGCAGGCCCTGGTCTCGCTCGTGCCGGTGCCGCGCTCGTACTGGGTCGCCCTGACCATCACCTTCGTCATGAAGCCCGACTTCGGGTCGGTCTTCTCCCGGGCGCTGTTGCGCGCGGTGGGCACGGTCGCCGGGCTGGTCGTCGCGGCCGGGGTCCTGGCCTTGGTGCCGCTCGGCTGGTGGGACGTGCCGGTGCTGTTCGTCCTCGCCCCGCTCATCCCGGTCCTCACCCCACGGGGATACGGCCACCAGACCGCCGCCGTCACCCCCGTGATCCTCCTCCTCTCCGACGTCCTCAACCGCCAGGGCACCGCCCTGCTGGTGCCCCGGCTCGTCGACTCCCTCATGGGATGCGCGATCGCGATCGTCGCCGGTTATCTGCTGTGGCCGGAGAGCTGGCACACCCGGGTCGGCGACCGGCTCGCGAACGCGGTCGCCGACACCGCCCGCTATGTGGAGTACGCGTTCGGCGACGACGTCGACCCCGTCGCCCGCGCCCGGAAGCGGCGGCACCTCTACCGCGACCTGTCCGCCATCCGTACGGAGTTCCAGCGCGCCCTCAGCGAACCCCCGCCCAATGGACGCCGCGCCGCCGCCTGGATGCCGCTCGTCGTCGCCGTCGAGCGGATCGTGGACGCGACGACCGCGGCCGGGGTGCGCGTCCGGCACGGAGCCCAGCCCCCGTCGGCGCTCGAGGTGTCCCACATCGTGTTTCAGCTACGGGAGTTGTCGCAGGGGCTGCGCGAGACGGACGTACTCTTCGCGGTCCGTACGGATCTCACGGGGCCCGCGGGCAGCGTGCTGGAGCCGCTCCGACAGGAGGTCGCGGCGGCCCGGTCGATCACCTCACCGCACTGAGGTTCTCGGCACAACGACGTGCGGGCCGCCCCCCTGAACGAAGGGACAGCCCGCACAGTGCCAGCCAGCTGACTAGGGCCTGTCCGGCGGATCAAGTCGCGGGAAATCGGCGGCGCCCTATAAGCGCTGATGAGCGGCGTCTGGTGCGTCCAACTGCAAGGCGGAGGAGGGCGTCGACGCGATGGGGGTCCCCCCGCTCGAGCGAAGCCGAGAGTGGGGGAGTCGGCAACCGACGACAACGCCGCAGATGGGCGTGCCAGACCCCGCGTCTGCGGCATGATCCGCCGGACAGGCCCTAGACGCCGATGTCGCAGCCGTCCGCGCGCCACACCGCGACGACCGCCGGGCGGACGATCTTCCCGGCCCCGTCGGGCCAGATGCTCGCCGGCTTCTCGACCGTCGCGCCGGAGATCTCGCCCGGGTGCTGGACAGAGACGAGTACGCGCCGGTCCTGGACAAGCGGGCCGCAGGTCTCGGCACCGTTCGGCACGGTCAGGAACTGTTTGAGCTCACCGCGCCGGTCGCCCTTGGTCGCGACGCCGAACAGTCCGTCGTGCGAGCCGAGCTGGTTGCCGTCGGTGGAGATCCACAGGTTGCCGTGGTCGTCGAAGGCCACGTTGTCCGGGCAGGAGATGGGGCTGACCTTTTCCTTCGGGAAACCCGCGAAGTACGTGGCCGGGTCGGTCGGGTCGCCCGCGACGAGGAACAGCGACCAGGCGAACCTGGTGCTCTCCGGCCGGTTCCAGCGCTCGGTGAGCTCCAGGATGTGGCCGTGCTTGTTGGCGTTGCGCGGGTTGGCCTCGTCCGCCTTGGCGTTGCTGCCGACACCGCGGTTGGTGTTGTTGGTCAGCGCGACGTAGACCTTGCCGGTCACCGGGGAGGGCTCGATGTCCTCGGGCCGGTCCATCTTCGTGGCGCCCACCTTGTCACCGGCCAGCCGGGTGAAGACGAACACCTCGTCGGCGGTCATGCCCTCGACGTGCGAGACGGCGCCCTTCGCGGTCGCGGTGGCCAGCGGGATCCACTCACCGCTGCCGTCGAACTCACCGTCGTTCGGGAGCTTTCCGGTGCCGTCGATCTCGATCACCGGGGAGTCGCCGGTCAGCTTCGCGACGTACAGCGTCCCTTCGTCGAGCAGCGAGAGATTGTGCTCGCGGACGGCCCGCCCGCTCCCGCGCTTCATCTTCTTGCTGCCGACGAACTTGTAGAAGTAGTCGAAGCGCTCGTCGTCGCCGGTGTAGATGACCGGCCGGCCGTCGTGCGTCAGCCGCACGGTCGCGCCCTCGTGCTTGAAGCGGCCCAGCGCGGTGTGCTTGCGGGGCGCGGAGCTGGGGTCGTACGGGTCGAGCTCGACGACGTAGCCGAAGCGGTGGACCTCGTTCGGCTCCTGGGCGACATCGAATCGCTTGTCGAAACGCTCCCACTTGCGCTCGCTGGCGCCGGTGCCGATTCCGTAGCGCGTGTCCGTCGCCCGGCTGCTGTTGGCGAAGTACTGGTTGAAGTTCTCCTCGCCGTGCAGGGTCGTGCCCCACGGAGTCGTGCCGCCGGCACAGTTGTTGAGGGTGCCGAGGGCCTTGGTGCCGGTGGGGTCGGCGGAGGTCTTGAGGAGGTCCGACCCCGCTGCCGGGCCGGTGATCCGGAACTCGGTGGTGGCGGTGACGCGCCGGTTGAGCTGGTGGCGCGGGACGGCGGTGAGCTTGCCGGTCTTCCGGTCCTCCTCGACGACCACGGCGGACAGGCCGTGCGCCGCCCAGGCGATCTCGACCTGCTCACGGGTCGGGTTCGCGGCGTCGTACCCGCGGAACATCAGGACCTCGTCGGTGTACTCGTGGTTGGCGACGAGGATCTGCCGGCCGCGCTCGCCGGGCAGCGGCAGCAGCGCGATGAAGTCGTTGTTGTAGCCGAACTGCGCCGCCTGCGCCTTCGCCGTCTGGTTCTCCGGGTCGAAGGCGGGGGCGCCGCGGAGGATGGGCTCGCCCCAGCGGATGACGACGTTCTGGCGGTAGCCGTCGGGTATCACCACGGCGTCGGTGGTGTTGGGGGCGACGGGGGTGAAGCGCAGCCCGCGTGCACCCTTCTGGGTCTTGTACCCGGTGTCGCTGCCGCTCGCCGTGGCCGCCTGGGCCTGCGGGGCGCCGGTGCCGACGACGGCGGTGCCCGCGGCGGTGGCGACGGTCACGACGGCCGCGGCCCGCATCATCGAACGGCGGCTCAGCGCGCCGGCGATGACGTCACCGACGTACTCGTTGTCGCTGGTGTTGGGCACCTCGTGGAAGCAGGCGTTACCACAACGGAACCGGCAGGTCAGGGCGGACCGCCCACCGGGGTGTGAACTGGGCGTTCCTATCAACGGCAGGAGTCTGCGCACTTTACTCTCCCCATAAAAGCCCTTGGTGTCAGCGTGACGCTAGGGGGGACGGTGTGCAGGAACGCGGCGGCCGGGTGAACGAGGGGTGAACCTGCCGAATCCGTGGGGCCCTTGACACCACGATCCGTCGATACTCGACCCTGCCCAAGATCACCACCGGCGGCGGCTAACCTTACGTGTCCGTCCTGGCCAGGGATTGACGGGCTACAACTCATGCGAAGGGTTGCGCACATGGGCATTCTCACTCTCCTGCGGAACGTGTTCGGCCGCTCACGCGAGGAGCGCGACGCCGACGCGGAGACCTCGACCACGACGATTCCGGCCCAGGAGACCCACCCGGCTCCTGCACGGGTTCCTGCGGAGCCTGAGGCCGAGCGGGTTCCTGCGGAGCCCGAGCCGAAGATTCCCGCACCTTCGTCCGAGCCGACGCCGACGGCATCCAGTGCCGCGCCCAAGCCGTCCGTAGTGGACGATCTGGTGTCAGCAGCCTTCGACAACGTGACGGTCCCCAAGCCCACCCAGCCAGAGCCGACCGCGGCCCCGGATATCAAGACCGAGGTAAAGGCTGAGGCTGAGGCGGAGACCGAGGTTACGACCGAGCCCGAAGCCGAGGCCGTCGCAGAGACGCCCGCACCCGAACCGAAGCCGGAGCTTGCAGCCGAGCCGGAGATTGTCCCCGAGCCCGAGCCCGAGGTTGAGGTTGAGATCGCGGCTGAGGCTGAGCCCGAAGTCGAGGCTGTCGCGGAGGCACCCGCACCCGAACCGAAGCCCGAAGTTACGGACGAGCCCGAGGCTGGAGCCGAGGTCGCAGCTGAGGCCGAGCCCGAAGCCGAGGCCGTCGCGGAAGCAGCCGCAC